>DAOVJK010000135.1 GCA_030673265.1 Pseudomonadota bacterium
ATGATTTTAATGATTATGGGGGTTTTTATGTGTGCGACAGATGGACTGGCTGCGGTGGTAACTACCGATTCGGGCCTTCGTTATGAGGATCACAAGGTTGGTGACGGGGATGAAGCGGTTCGTGGTGACCGGGTCGAGGTTCATTACACCGGCTGGTTGAATGATAAAGACCAGAAAGGCAAAAAATTTGACAGCTCGGTTGATCGCGGCAAGACCTTCTCTTTTCCTCTCGGTGCCGGCAGGGTTATCAAGGGTTGGGACGAAGGGGTGGCCGGCATGAAAATCGGCGGCAAACGGACCCTCTATATTCCGGCCAAGCTGGGTTACGGCTCTCGCGGCTCCGGTCGTAAGATACCGCCCAACGCCGATCTGATTTTTGATGTTGAATTACTCGGCAGAAGATAGCCTGAGGAAAGCCCGGAGGAAAGATTATCCTGCCGGGCTTTTCAAGTTGTCAGAGAATTAACCAATATTTAGATTTTGCGTTTAAACCTCGTCTGTTAATTGTCAAACAGCGGATCCGGATAAATAACTCCCATCTCCTGCAGTCGCAGGAAAATCTCTCGCCCTACCCAGGCATCAGTGGCGGCATATTTTATCTGTTTGCTGCTGAGGGTTTCGCTCCCCCAGTTGGAGCGCTGGGCGCCTTTTGAAATTCGGAAGCCCAGTAGAACGGCGGCAAGCCCTCGCAGGCCATGGTTCCTGATCCCGGCGTTCTTGGCCATTCTTGCCAGTCCGGCAAAACCGTTCTCTATAAACGGGCCTAGCCGTTGCAATTGCAGAAGGTCATGGTCGATGGCTACGCCGGTCTTGATGATCGTCTGGTCGGCAATGATGTCTCTCAAACCGACGGGGAATTTTATATGCTGCAGCTGGAAAATATAAACGGTTTCCTCTGCCGCTAGCTGAATAAGGGAGGGGAGGTTATTTTGACCCTTTTTGAAGTTCGGGCGGGTTTCGGTATCGAAACCAAGTAAGGTTTCTTGGGCTAATTTTTTTAGTGCAATATCCAGCTCTTGCCTGGTCCTGACCACCACAACCTTGCCTTCATAGCTTCTGATCGGCAGGGAGTTGATCTCGTCCCTTGTCATGCGCCGGTCGAAACCGAGCCTTTCTACTGGTTTGATTGAAGCATGTCGCATCTTATTGAAGGCGTGGGTTGACGATTTGGTAAACAGCGGTATTCTCCGCCCTGTCCTTTATCGGGATTGCGGCCATCAACCGGGCTACTTCCGTGACAGCGAATTTTGCCGAGTTCATTATCCCGTAATTTCCTGTCGATTTAATTTCGGACAAAAGGTCGATGGGGCCGCGGGTGCTTATCACCTTAATATATTCGGTGTCTTTTTTGTGGCCTGGCAGAGTTGCTACTTGGAATTTCATCAGATGCTCACGGTCTTGGGGAGATGGGATCTGATAGTCTTGCTGAGCCTTTATCTTGTTGTTTTTCCTTAACTTATTTGGAAAGAGCAGGGTTACTGTGCCATCGGCTGAAAAGTTTAATATGGTTAAGTATCCCTCCTTGGTTGCGGAAACGTTGATGATCATTTCCTCGTTAGATTCGTAAACGGATTTGTTCAGTTTGACGTTGACTTTGTAGAAAGGATCGGGCTCTCCTTTTTCTTCCTGAACGTCAACTATCATGGTTACCTGGTAGGTGAGGGCGGGGGGGGTTGTCGGTGACTTCTGATCAAGCTCCACATCCCACTTGACGATTTCTTCTTTAACTACCCGGCCATATGTGACCTGATGAATGAAGTCGCTTTGCAGGACAAGATTTTCAACCAGTGTTTCTGACTGGATTCTTACTCCACAAACCTGCCCAATGGCATTGTTGCGGGCCCTCTTTACCGCAAGGGATTGGGCTTCCTCGGGGGTGATGTTTGCCAGATAGGCTTCGCCGCTAACGGTGACGGTAGTTGCCGCAGCGACGAATCCAGGCGTGATCCAGGTTAACAGGGTAAGCAGTATCGCAAGATAAGGTGAGTTTTTCATTTGAATTAGGCCAAGCTTTGGTTCATATCGACGGATTGCACGGATGGCTTTTGTTTCTGGTCATGGTGAAGTTAACGGGCCATGTAATAAGGTGCGTTGTCGGATATATAGTCCTGTGCTCCGTCCATGGCACTGGTACGGGCACCTTTGGGTTGTTGAATCTGACGTCAAAATCCAGCACGTCAGGGTCCAGAACCAGAGCGCAGGCGTTTCCCATCGTGAAAAAAGCTGTCGTAAGTAGCAATGCTGCCGGAAAAATCTTTTCCATATTTTAGCAGTAGAAATTTGTTTATCGTATTTAGCCATTGTTTAATGTTAAAATGCGTCGTTGTTATTGTCAAACAGATAAACAGTTTGTGTTTTTATTCATATTAAGGCTTGGGGGCGTGTTATGGGCGATGCATTTGAGATATCTTTGGCGGATTTCAAGTTAAGGCTTGATAGGAATGAAATCGAGTTCATCCTTGATCTGCGTCTGGAGGATGAATTCCAGTCGTGGCGGATAGAGGGAAATAATGATTTTGAGATACTAAATATTCCTCAACTGGATTTTGTCGGTGAAGAGGAAAAATACCTGGATCGGCTGCCGAAGGATAAGGTGATATATCTGGTTTGCGCCCACGGTGATGCTTCAAAATATTCTGCCGAGGTGCTGTGCGGCTTAGGCTTTAAGGCCAAGGGGTTAACCGGTGGCATGGATGGCTGGAGTTTTCTTTACGAAACCAGCCAAGCTAGTGATATGCCGGTAATTTATCAGACATATCGGGTCGCTAAGGGTTGTGTTTCCGGGGTCATCATCTCTGATGGTGAAGCGGTGGTCATAGACGCCGTTCGCCATCTTGACCAGATCAAGGCTGTTGTCGACAAACACAATGCGAAAATTAAATATGTTTTTGACACCCACCTCCAGGCCGATCATATTTCAGGTGGTCTTGAACTGGCTCGTTTCGCTGGTTGTGATTACTTCATTAATCCGGTTGACGCGGTCGGTGCAAATTATGAATTCAGAGAGTTGGAGGGGGGCGCCGAGTTTGAGCTCGGTCAGTCTCGCATTGCCGCTATTCATTCACCCGGCCATACCCCGGGTAGTACCTCCTTTTTGATTAACGATAAGTTCCTGTTTGTTGGCGATACGATCATGAGAACCACTGTAGGTCGTCCGGATCTGGGCGGCATGGTTGAAGCGTGGGCCGAGCTTCTCTTTCACACCATCCATCAAACTTTCAGCAAATACAGTGATGAAACCATCATCCTGCCGAGCCACGCGGCTTCGGTAAGGGAGAGAGACGAAAATGGTCTGGTGTGTTTCTCTCTGGGCAAAGCGAGAAAGGAACTGAAGTTGTTCTCTATTACAGACCCGGGGGAATTTCTTGAATATGTGAAGTCGACTCTGCACGAAAACCCTGATCGTTACCAGGACATCCGCAAGGTAAATCTGGGGCTTTTGCAGGTGGAAGAGGAGAAGAAGAGGGAGTTGGAGATTGGTAAGAACCTTTGTGGAATGGCCTCGCATCAATGCTGAACCGGCGGCTTTACTCAAAAATAATAGTTGTGGTTGTCACAAGGCCTTATGCCCGTAACTAGGGGAGGGCTGAAGAAAGCTTTCGAGGCAGCCGGTTGTTTTGGCCAAGGGCGGAATGTCTTTGGCCTGGAGAGGTTGGGAGACGGCCATATCAATGACACCTTTTTGGTGGTTTTTGCGGGGGGGCGGCCTCGTCGATATGTGCTGCAGCGTCTTAACCGGCAGGTGTTTCCGCAGCCGGAACAGATCATGGCCAACCTCAGGGTGCTGGCCGATCATCTTGCTGGTCGGTTCATCGGTAAGGTGCATAAAAGCCCTGATAGCTGGGTGGTGGTCGGGCCGGTTAGCACTAGCGATGGCCGGGATTATTTTATTGATTCGGATAATAACTTCTGGCGGATGCTTAGTTATGTTGATGGGGCCACAAGTTTTGACAGGGTAAGGGATGGTGGTCAGGCCAGGGAGGCGGGTCGGGCGCTGGGCTTCTTCCACCGGCTGGTCTGGGATCTTGATCCTGCATTGTTAGCCGATACTCTTCCCGGTTTCCACGTTACCCCCAACTATCTGGCTGATTACGATCGGGTGCTTCAGCAGCCAGTGCGGCAGATCAGTAGTGTTGACGAAGAGTATTGTGCCCGGCTCATTGAGGGGCAGCGGAGCTTGGCCCCGGTTCTTGAGGATGCTGCCCGGCAAGGCTTGTTGTCGGTCAGGGTTATTCACGGTGATCCCAAGCTGAACAACATCATGTTTGACGAGAAGACCGGTCGAGCGGTAAGTATGGTTGACCTGGATACGGTTAAACCAGGTCTCCTGCACTACGATATCGGCGATTGTCTGCGTTCCTGCTGTAACCCGGCGGGTGATAACCTCGAAAAACTTGCTGATGTCCGCTTTGACCCTGAATTATGCCGGAATCTGCTGGCTGGTTATTTTGCTGAGATGGCGCCGTTACTGACTGACGCGGATTACGAATTTATTTACCTGGCCGTTAAATTGCTGGCCTTCGAACTTGGGCTGCGTTTTTTCACCGATCACCTGATGGGAGATGTCTATTTCAAGGTAGATCATTGCGGCCACAACCTGCAACGGGCCATGGGCCAATTTCGGCTCATGACAAGTATTGAAAGCTCGGAAGCTTTGATTCGTAATATTGTCAAGAACTGTCGGCAGGATAGCGGGACTGGTTCATGACCTTTGCTTAATCTGATAGGTTGCCCGACTAATCCGGGTATGGCGGCATTTCGGACATTTGCCGGGCCGGCTGAACCTTTGGCGGTCTTTGAAAATATAGCCGCATGCCAGGCATTGGCAGGGATTTATCTTCAGTTGGTTACCCTCGGCGGTGGTGCTGCGGGCTATATGCTCAAGGTGGGCAGAGACCTCCTTTTCTCTTATCGAGAGGATTCTGGATATCTCTTTGGCATCAAGTGCTCTTTCCTTGAGAAGATCTGTCAGATCCTGCCTTATGGTGCCCAAAGTTTCTGCCTGTTAGAGGTTTGTCGATTAAAAAATGGATGATTTGCCTGGTTGAAGATATTTCAGCTTAACATTGTTGCCGGTCAATTTACCAACAAAGAAGCTTGGCGATATTCCCACCTTTAAAAGTTCGTGAGATTAAAATTGTGAAAAGATCAGAATTGTACGATCAAGTATTTGCCTATCAGAAGCATAATCGTTTTTTTGCCACGATTGCGGAAGGTCTTGAAAAGGAAGGGGCCGAGGAGTTGACCTCATTAGGAGCCTTTGATGCGGAGCCGGTTTACCGGGGTATCCATTTTAATGCTGATCCGGATGTCCTTTACGGGATTGTTTATCAGACTCGTCTCTGCAGCAGAATTTTGGCGCCATTGCTCTCTTTTGATTGCCACAGTCCCAAATATCTTTACAAGACGGCCCGCACCTTGCCGTGGGAGATATTACTTAACAAAACCGGAAGCTTTGCGATATCGGCGACGGTCGCCAACAGTAAAATCAAACACTCGCAATATGCCGCCCTGTGTCTGAAGGATGCCTTAGTCGACCATTTTCGGGATAAATTCGGTAGCCGCCCTGATGTTGACCGACAGAATCCCGATTTATTGCTCAATCTGCATATAGACAACAATCGGGCGGTGGTTAGTATCGATGCCTCCGGTGGGGCTCTGCATCGGCGGGGATACCGGCAAAATGCGGTGGCGGCGCCCATGCAGGAAACTCTGGCGGCGGCAATTATTCGCCTCAGCGGCTGGGATGGCAAGCGACCACTGGTTGACCCAATGTGCGGTTCTGGCACCTTGCTTTGTGAAGCTTTGATGAGTTCTTGTCAGGTGCCGGCCGGTTACTTGCGTAAGAGATTCGGCTTTGAGAGCATGCCTGATTTCGATCGGCAGAAATGGCAGGCCCTTCGCCGAAAAGTTGATCGTGATATCATCGGTCTGCCAGATGGCCTGATCCGCGGTTCGGATATCTCAAAGGAGGCGGCAACCGCCGCCCGGTCCAACCTGAATTTACTACCGAATGGCAGCGATATCGTCGTAAAACGTTGTTCTTTTCTTGATGGTGGTCAGATTGAAAATTCGATCATTGTCTGTAATCCACCATATGGCGTCAGGATCGGCAACAAAGAGGAAACAGCGGATCTTTTAAAGGAGTTCGGCAGTTTTCTTAAACATAACTGCCGAGGCTCCGAGGTTTATCTCTATTTCGGAAACCGGGAGATGTTGAAGATGATCGGTCTTAAAACCTCATCGAGGAAATCCCTCAGAAACGGGGGCCTTGATGGTGTTTTGGCCAAATATGAGATGTATTGAAATGCCTTCTCTGCCGGCCAATTATTGAATTTGAATATTTAACCACATGGATAATTTTATAGTGTGCAAAGCAGCGATTCTTGAAAATGGGACTGTTTCAGCCATAGCACCGGGATTAATGAGGGATTAGATGGAAGAGTTACTTCAGAAAGTTAAGCTGTTCCGAGAAGAGAGAGGTTGGGATAAATTCCATTCTCCAAAAAATCTGGCAATGGCCCTGATTGTCGAGTCGGCGGAGTTGGCGGAACATTTCCAGTGGCTGACTGAGGAAGAAAGTCGGAATATCCCTGAAGACGAGTTGCTGAAGGTTAAGGATGAAATCGCTGACGTTCTCATCTATCTCGTTAACCTGGCCGACAAGCTTGGTCTTGATCCTGTTCAGGCCGCCCATGATAAGATAGTGAAGAACATCGAAAAATATCCGGTTTAAGCGGTGAGAAAGGTTCGGGAAAAACAACGAATAGCTGAGACCTTATCCAGCTCGTGCGAGATATTATTTATAAGTTAATGCTGGCAGTAGACTCCGTTTGGCAGGCGGAAGGTTCGTAACGTGTATAGGTTCTAGAGATGAAGAGAATAGAAAAATGTCTGGAAGGGTGTGGCCAAGACATTGCCTTGTTGCTAAGGGCTGCAACCATTGCCGCTTTAGAAGCCGGTGGGATCATTCGGGAGATGTATGAGAACCCCCACCAGATCAGACTGAAAGGGGCTATTGATCTGGTGACCGAGGCAGATATTGCATCTGAAAAAGCTATCCTGGCAATATTGGCGCAACGGTTTCCCGGCAGCATTGTTTTGGCTGAGGAATCAAGCTCTGATTATGAAAACATTCCAGCCGGCCCGGTCTGGATTGTCGATCCTTTGGACGGTACCACTAATTTTGCCCATGGTTTCCCTTACTTCTGCGTCTCCATCGCCTATAGCGTTGATAAAGTTAGTCAAGTTGGAGTTATATATTGCCCGATCCTGGACGAGTTGTTCTGTGCCTGGCAGGGTGGCGGGGCTTGGCTGAACGGCCAGCGTATTAACGTTTCAGGCAGAGATTCTTTGATAGAGAGTCTTGTTGCCACGGGCTTCCCTTACGATATTCAGGATAATCTTGCCCAGGTAATGTCTCAATTGCACAGAGTGTTGCCGGCGGTCAGGGATGTGCGTAGAGCCGGGGCGGCCGCCTTGGACCTTGCCTATGTTGCTTGCGGGCGGTTGGATGGATTCTGGGAAATTAACCTCAAGCCCTGGGACACTGCGGCCGGGCAGTTGTTAGTTGAAGAAGCGGGGGGAACGGTGACCGACTTCAAAGGCGGGAGTTGGACCCCTTATGTGCCGGAAGTCCTGGCCGCCAATGGTCATATTCATTCTCTGCTTGCCGAACTTATTTAGCCCGCATATTTCACCAGTCGAGATGCCCGATTGCGAAACGCTCGATAGGCAAAGTATGATGTTTTCAGCAGGTAAGCGGCCAGAGGGAGACTCCGATACTTTAGTATGCTGAAAGCCTTATACAGCAGATTCTGTACAATA
>DAOVJK010000075.1 GCA_030673265.1 Pseudomonadota bacterium
GGGATGCAGCGCGTGAAGATGTAACTATTGGTTACAGTCTCGGTCAGTTTTTGCACCGAGTTGCCGTGCAATGAAGTAGTTGTCCAAAGGTTCTAACCGTAACCTTGTTGAGAGCGGGAGTCCACGCAGATCCATAAGCAAGGGATCAGAACTTTATTTTTGACGAAATCCAACAAACTACTGAAATTATTTTAGAAGAATCCCGCCGGCAGGTGAAGAGGATCTTTGCATGGCAGAAAAAACCTATGAAGAGCTCGAAAAGGAGCTCGAAAGATACAAAAAGAACGCGATACTTTTTGAATATATTCTTAATGCCATTCCCGAGGCCGTCGTTTTTTCGGATCTTGATCGTCATATCCAGATGGTCAACCCCGCATGTCAGAAATTACTGGGTTATACAGAGCAGGAACTGATCGGCAGAAAATCGGAATTATTTTATAAGAACTCACAAGATTTCATCCAACATGGAATTACCCGTTTCAATCCCGAAGCTGAATCCAAATTAAAATCATACGAGGCGGAATATCGGAAAAAGAATGGCGAGATATTCCCAGCCGAAACAATTGGCACGGTTGTCCGTGATGATAATGGCCTGCCGATGGGATTTCTGGGCATTGCCAAAGATATAACGGAACGCAAGCAAGCGGAACAGGCGCACCACGAATACCAGGATCTGCTTGAAAAACGTATCCTCAAGAGATCGAAAGAACTGCTCAACGCCCAAGCGAAATTCCGTAAGTATCTCGATGTTGCTGCAGTAATGCTGGTCGCCCTGAATAACAAAGGGGAGATCACCCTGATTAATCAGGAAGGTTGTAATCTGTTAAAAGTTACTGAAGATGAAGCCCTCGACCGGAACTGGTTTGACCATTTTATTCCCCAGCGAATGAGGGATGAGGTCAAAGGCGTCTTTTTGCAGCTAATGCAGGGCGAGGAATCTTCCGCAAGATTTTACGAAAATCCAATAGTGAATGGCAGGGGCGAGGAGCGACTCATCTCCTTTAAAAATACAGTCCTTACTGATGATGAAGGAAACATCAACGGCATCCTTTCTTCAGGTGAAGATATCTCTGAGCGCAGAGAAAACGAGGCAGAACTTGCAAGGCGAAGGCACAGACTCGAGGAGGTTAATACCGCGCTGGATGTTCTCCTGCAACAATCCGGTGAAGCCAAGCAGAAGATAGAAAAAGATATTATGGCAAATATCACAAATCTGATTAATCCGCACATCAGTAAACTGGAGGTTATACTGGAAGACAATCGGGCAAAGATCTTCCTGAATATCCTCAAAGCCAATCTCAACAAGATAACCGCATCCTTTTCGCAGGATATTAACTTTAAGTTCCCAAGCCTGACCCCACGTGAAATCCAGGTGGTCGACTTCATCCGACACGGGTTAACCAACAAAGATATTGCCGAGTTACTTCACCTTTCAACGCGCACGATCGAAACTTACCGGGATAATATCAGGGTCAAATTGGGAATTAAAAACAAACGCATAAACCTGAGATCCTATCTCCTCTCCCACCAATAACACCCACCAAAACCCCGTGTTATCTCCGTATTTTTTCAGTACTAGTTAGCGACTATATCCCTTCCTGATATTGGTAATAGTTATTATGTTTGGTAACTACACCAAACAATCCGCGAGAAAGGGCGGATCAAGTACCGCTACAGGGTTATGGAATCAATTGCATGAACGACCAAAAAAACGTCAAGCCCAAGCATGATCTCCCGGCCATGCTCGCAGAAATGGCAGAAATAAAAGCCAGATCTGAAGCGATCATAGCGGTGATCGATGAGCCGCTGGTCATCATAGACAAAACCTACAAGATCACCTACCAGAATGACATCGCCCAAGAACTCTGGGGGGATAATATCGGTAACTTCTGCTATGAGACAGCCCTGAACAAGATTGCATCTTGCCGAGAATGTGCCGTCACCCGTGCCTGGGAGACAGGTGCGGTTGTTAAGTTTGAAAAGTCGATGCCCTTGCCAAGAGGGGCAAAAGCAGTAGAAATTATCGCCTCGCCAATTAGAGATGAAAAAGGCCGGATCACAGGCGCAATCCAGATCATCCGTGACATAACAGAATCCCAACAAAAGGCTAGGGAACTTGAGAAGGCCCTGGCGCAGGTCAGGAAATTGAGCGCCGTTCTGCCCATCTGTTCACATTGCAAGGATATCAGGAATGCTGAGGGCACCTGGCTCAAGCTCGAAGCATATTTTTTAAAACATTTCGAGGTATCTTTTTCACACGGTATATGCGCGAATTGCATGAATAAACATTTCCCCGAACTGGCCCAGGATTAATAGTGGCGAATTTTTTCGGAGAAACCAAGCCGGCAGAAAGCGTTCCGCTCACAACTATGATGCAGGTCTGGAGGGGAGGATGACACGTATTGTAATTGTTGAAGATCATCCACTGGTGCTTGAGGCGGTTAAGAAGCTTTTCCATGACAATGCGCAGATGTCTGTGGTTGGCGAGGCTCACTCTGGCGAGATAGCCGTAAGCATGGTCCGTAACTTGAAACCGGACGTGGTGATTCTGGATATATCTCTACCGGATATCAACGGGCTTGATCTTTGTCAGCTGTTTATGGAGCTTGACCCGGCGCCAAAGGTGGTTTTCTTCTCAATGCATGAGGAAGTGGCGTATATCCATCGGGCTCTCAGCAGCGGGGCTATTGGTTATGTCCTGAAATCAGCCCCGGAGGCTTCTCTGCTTTGCGCAGTCGATCACGCTATCAGGGGCAAATATTATTTATGCTCCGAAGTTAATCAGACGGTACTTAAAGGTTTTTTGGATGGCAAGTCAGCTCCCGGCAAAACCCCAAAAAAGTCGGCAGCCGCTGCCTTACCAGGCGGTTTAAGCCGCCGGGAGTTTCAGATTATGCAGTTGATCCTCGATGGTTCGTCAAATAAAGGGATCGCCGATTTGCTGTTCATTAGCCCGAAGACTGTTGAGAAGCACCGGGCCAACATTATGGGAAAGACCAAATCCCGCACCCCGATGGACCTCTTCCGTTTCGCGGTCAGAAAAAAGATTATTGACGTCGGGGCCTGAGCAATGGCCGAGACAAGTAAGCAACTGCCCTGTTAGCTACGACAGCGAGAGTCCCCCACAGACAATCGAAACATTCCCTTAACAGCCCGAAGAAATCTCCGTTAAAAGCAAGCCTCCTAAATACCGCCCGTCATTCAAACAACAAACACAGGCAAACAACTTCTTTTTGCCTCGCCGCCCCCCCCCCTTGCTTTTTTGAATATGCATCCGATAGAACTTTTTTTGGGCGGTGTTCATTGCCCTGATGCCAGGCAATTATTTGTGATTTCGGCCGGACCGGCAAGGCCGGCTGGAAGGGTTACGAACGGGGTGAGGTCTGCACCTCTCGGGGAATCATCAATGGCTAAGCGAAACAAGATCCAGCCATTCACCTGACCTTCTTTCTGATCTTCCCGCACATCAAGCCCGCTTTGTCAGTTGGCAAGCTTACCCTCATCCAATACCTGGCGGACAAGTTTTGCAATACCACTCCGGGTAAGAGGTTTAAGTGCGAAACCCTTCACTCCTTGGGCCTTTGCCACATCCTCATTCACAGTAGAGCTATATCCCGTGCACAAAATAATAGGGATATCGGGCCGGATCTGTAACATCATTCTGGCAAGCTCAACTCCTGTGATGTCAGGCATAGTCAGGTCTGTAACCACAAGGTCAAATTCGTCGGCTTGATTCTGGAATGCTTCCAGGGCTTCAAGGCTACTTTGTTTGGCCGTTACATGATAGCCAAGTCTTTCGAGCATAACCTTGCCCATAGCTGCAAGAATTTCCTCGTCGTCTACAAAAAGAATTCGCTCTTTTCCTTCAAAAGAAAGCTCTTCATCTACAGGTGCTGGTGCGGCAGTCCCAGTTCTTTGGGGTAGATAAACATGAAAAGTGGTCCCTTTACCTAATTGAGTATCAACGGTAATAGTGCCGCCATAGTCTTTTACGATACCATAGATGATGGCAAGCCCCATGCCGGTACCCTTTCCCTGCTCTTTCGTAGTGAAATACGGATCAAAGATATGACTAATAATGTCGGGGCCAATTCCTTGTCCGGTATCACTGACCGATAATTCTATAAAAATTTCGTCATCTGTGGTTTTTTCTTCTTGTAATTCCAAGGGCACCGTGTCGGCAACTTGCAGAGTAACTTTGAGAGTTCCCCCTTGATCCTCCATGGCATGGAAGGCGTTGGTGCATAAATTCATTAATATCTGGTGCAATTGGGTAGGGTCGACAGTAATAGTTCCGCAATCCGGTGAGATATTCTGTTGGATTTCAATGGTTGTCGGGATTGAAGAACGGATCATTTTCAAGGACTCGATGAGAAGTGTCTGCGGTTTGAGCGCAATTTTCCCTACCTGCGCCTGGCGACTGAAGGAAAGAATCTGCCTGACTAATTCTTCGGCTCTATGCGCGGCTTCTAGAACATGGTCCAAATTGTCAGATGATATTGAATCAGGAGGGGCCTCGTCTTTAGCCAATTCAGCGTAGCCAAGGATTATGCTGAGAATATTGTTGAAATCATGGGCAATACCGCCGGCAAGGGTGCCGACCGCTTCCATTTTATAGGCCTGGCGCAGTTTAACTTCCAGTTGGGCATTTTCCTCCTCAGCCTGTTTGCGACTTGTAATATCCTCAACTATACCCTGGTAATGGGTGATTTTTCCCTGCTCATCTCGTCTGATATAGGTGCTATCAGAAACCCACTTAACGTCATTGTTATTTGTGATGATTCTATAGGGTTCGTGTTCAAAATCCTGACTATCTTCCTTGTCGCTGTAAAAGGCGACTTCCTCACTAACTCTTTCATGGTCCTCCGGGTGAATATTTGCCAAATAGGCAATATTACCTGAAACAAAGTCCTCAGCCGAATAACCAAATAACTTCTGGACATTCTGGGAAACAAATTCAACCGGCCATCCTTCGGAATTTGCCCAAAGAAAGGTAACCGAATTACTCTTATTGACTATTTCGTATGCCTCTTCTCTTGCCACTTCACTTTTTTTAAATTTTGAAACGTATTTTGACACGACCAGACCGGCAATGGTGCAGGTGAGGATAAAAAGTGTTCGTGTAAACAATTCATAGCCAGGGACCTGTAAGACCATGGCTTCAGCCAAGGTTTGGTTCTGGTGCGAGAGGAGAAACTTTAATTGGGCAGAGGAATAAAGGTAATCGGAAAAACCGGCAATAAACCAAAAAACAAATCCGAATAACAGAAAAGCACTTATTATGTAACCGGTTTTGACCTGGTTCTTTCTCTCAATCAGGAGGATATTCTGGAATATCCGGAAATTAAGCAGCACATGGGCCGCAAGCAGTATAATAAGCCCTTCGGCAAACTGTTTTATTGCTATAAAGTTTACAAAAGCCAAGGGCGCAGTGGTGAGAGTTACTGTTGGCGCCCATGGACTGGGGTTGAACTGCCACACCCACCTGAAAATCGTATAGAGAATGATTGTATTAAAGATTCGGAAACCAATTTCCATCAAATAAAAATTGGCAAATAGCCGGTTTTTTTTCTCAGCACACCAGCCATGCCAGACAACCCATAAGTTATAGACAGGGATGGCGACAAAAGGGGCCCATCCATTGGTCGGCACCCACAAGAACCACATGGTTTGCCCGCCCAGGCCTATAATCAAAGAAATCAGAGCATACTTCCATCCCCAGGCGAGGGATATGAGCATGGGGAAAACCAGCCCTAACACAAGGCTTGCCGTATGAGGAGGGAGAAAGAAATGCAGAGGGTAAAAATTTAGACAGAACCCGAGTAAGCCAAATGCGACCGAAACAACAATTTTATACATTTGCTTCTCTGTTTTTTGAGAATCGTTACGCATGCTGAAATATCCATCCTCGCCTGCATTTCTGTAGATGTAAGAAGTTACGCCATTAGGCTAAATCTCTACTTTTTTCATCGTATACGATATCTGTCAAACATTATAAATTGTTTTTAGCTCGCTTTTTTTGATCATTCTTTCTCGGGATAATGTGTTCCCATACATTCTAGACAAATACGATATCCAATGTCCACCCCTGAATATTCTTGTTGGGCGAATGGTTCCTCCCTTGCCGGAGTTTAGGCCAAAGGGAGCCCCCATTGCATCATGTCAAAAATCAAAAATTTCTGGTCACATTAAGCAGAACTATGTTTCTGGTGTATTCAAAAGAGGCATCGCTTGACTGGTTGTTCTCATAATTGTATTCAGCCCCTACAAGCCAGTCCCTGGTGACATTATATGCCAGGCGAAGAGAGGCCAAGGCGAGTTCGTCGTCCCGATCGGCAGCGCCACTGATCTCATAACAGCTTTGCCGGTACCCGGCACTGACGTTGAGCGTGGTGTTTTGAGCGGGCTTGATACTGATCTTGAATTTCAAAGCATCTCGGGTCGGCGACTCATCCGGGTTGTCACGGTCATTAAGTTCCAATATATACTCAAAGGAGGCTCGATTTCGGCCCCACTTTCTGCCGGCTTCCAGTTGCCACCTGTTTCTGGTGCCGGAGAGGAGGTCATTGTTCATGGCCAGCATATCAATGTAACTGAAGGTGTATCTGGTCCGGAAAAACGTCCTGGTTGAGAATTCTTTGCGCAACTCGACAAACCCGGAAGGGATCCGGGCATATTGCTTGGCGGCCAGAAAGGAATAACTGTAATCTGCGCCGATTTCACTTTGCCACGACAGGATCTTCCCCTTGTGAAAAAACTTGAGGCCGAATGAGCTGTAATCATAGTCGTTTTCGTTGAAATAATTCCGGTAGTAGCCGTTCAGTTGCAGATTGAAGTGACTGTCCGGCGAGAAAAGCGGCCCTCTGGCAATGGCCAGCAATTCCGAAAAGCTGTCGCCCGTGCCGCTGGAGGCCATGGTGGCGGTGTCAGCGACGATCTTGACATTGTCATCATAGCCCCCCCCTAGAGAGGCAAAACCGAACCAGGAAGGCTTGGCCTGAGATATGAGACGATCCAGGCCCATCCCGGCCATGTTTTTCAGTTTGGCATCAGTCGTCGTCGCGATTGTTTTGTCAAACCAGCTCCGGGCTGCGGCCTGATCGTGTTCCTTCATGCCGATAAGGCCGAGATTATAATAGGCAAGCGCTGCCATGCCCGACTCTCGGCTGACCTCTAAAAAAGCCATCCTGGCCTGATCATAATCGCCAAGCTTATAGGCGCAAACCCCAATGTTATACGAAAGTGAAACCGTGTCGAGGCCCTGCTCCCGGGCCTTCAAGAACAGAACCAGCCCTTTTTTATAGTCCCGGGCCTTAACGGCTGTGCTGCCCTGCTCGAACAGAACGTCAGGAGAGATTTGGCTGTTAGTGGTTGCAAAGCAGAGGGTCTGGGAAGATATCAGGCAAACAAGGACGAGATTAAAAATAAAAAAGATTCTGTTCATTTTTTTTAAAACTCCATGCAACGGATTTGTTTTGACTTCTTGCAGGGCATTTACCTCCTGAAACTAAAATGCCACCTGTACCCATTAGGAGGGTACAGGTGGAATTTTTTGAGGAATGCTAAAGCTTGATCAATCCAGAGGCAACAACTGGGTTGATCTGCTAATCAGGAATTACCTGACGCCGCCAGGTGAGACTGGTTCGGAGATATCCATAATGATTTCCCGCCTTTGCTCATGCATCTGATCACGGGAGGCTTCACGCAATTTTTCCATTTCCTCAGTTCTGGTCTGAGTGCGAATCTGGTTCATGTCACCGTTTTGTTCACCGTCCATGACCCGAGTTTGGGTTCTGGTTCTGGTCTTGGCTTGCGTTTCTTCCGGCAACTTAATCTGGTTCATTATCTTCTCCTGATTAAGGTCACCCGCGCCCATCACCTGCATGGTTACATCCAGATCCTCGTTGTCTGCAGCCAGAACCGGATTTGTTACCAGTAAAAAAGCGGCCAGCAAGATATTCACAATTACTAATTTCTTCATACTACACCTCAATTGTTTTTTATACGGTTTGCAGCAGATCAAGCCGCCTCTCAACAAGCGAGTCGGCACGAACTGCCAGATGAAAACTCTGGGTGCTACTTTGGTTGTCATGTGCCACCCTGGTGACCAGAACTATATTGCCTGCTTCTATGGCCCTGACCGGGAGGGTCAACATGTTTGGCCCTTGTTTAAGATCGGCGGTCCAGGACAATTCACGGGTGTCAGGATAATCCACCAGATCAAGTTCTTTCGGGATTACTAAAGTCAGCGTGGCGTCTTGCAACACACGCGGTGAATCAAAAAGCACCTTAATATTCTGCGTTTCGTTAAGGGCAAGGGTTATATCCGCTGTAATGCCCGAGCCCGGCATGATAGGCCCTGAGAACATGGTCGTCAGCCAGACCATGAGCCCTGCGGCCAGGGTCCCTGCCATTGAATACCAGGCCCGGCTCCGGAGTTTTTTCTGGTGCAAAGCTGCCGCGTTCCGAAAAGCAATCTCACTGAATTCCCGGGAGGGCGTGGCCGCAGGCATGTTAAATAGGGCCAGACGAAAGGCCTTTTCTTCCTGAAACAACTCATGACACTCAGGGCATTTATTGACATGGTTTTGGACAACATTCAGAAGATCCTGGCCCAGGCTGCCATCAAAATAATCATCCAGATGTTTTATTGTTTTATGACAACCCATAATCAGCTCCTTCTTCATACCTATTAGACGGTCGCAACTGCTAAAAGGTTCCATATTTGATGATTTTTTTTAAACTGGCCCTGGCCCGGTGCAACCTTGATTTCAAAGTGCCGAGGGGAGTGGCCAGGATATCTTCAAGTTCGGGTAGGCTAAAACCTTCAATGTCATGGAGGACGCAAACCGCTTTCTGCTCTTCATTGAGCATATTGAGGGCCGCCTGGATATTGCGGCTGGTGAATTTGTTCTCGACCATTTGAGCTGGGCCAGGATTTTGCGAAGCAAGGGTGTCAACATGATTGGTCTCCTCACTTGCAGATGCGGATTTCAAGAGGCTGAAGGGGGTGCGCTGGTAGCGCCTCTTGTTGTCAATAAAGGTCCGGTAGGTAACCTTGACAAGCCAGGGCCGAATCTTTTCGATCTCTGCCAACTCCGAATACTTTGGGTACAATTTTAACAAAACATCCTGGACCAGATCTTCGGCGTCCGCCTGCAAGCCGGTCAAACGGAAGGCAACTCCATACAGGAAATCCAGATGCGGACATAACAGGGTTTCAAACTCCCGGGCTGGTAATGTCTGGCTGGCTGGTATAGTTAAAATGTTGTCCATAATAAACAGTGTAACGATAAAATTACCGAAAAGGTTCCATCTTTATTTGATATTTTATGAAAAATCTACCACCTGCAGAATGTTGATCGGCAGTGACAATAGTGATTATTTGTGTACCTGGAAGGGCAAAGTCAGGTCAGAAAATGTAATTAAAAATTTTGACCCTGCGCTATTTTCTTCAAAAAATTTTTTGTTTAAACTTGAATTGTAATACCATATAAGTCGTGTTCCCTAATAAAGCCACATCGACTTATTTAACAATAAGGATGATTATGAAAATAACGAGATATTCCCTGCTGTTGATGAGTTTTGTCTTACTCTCCGGGTGTGCGGGACCGCTTTATGGTCAGTTCATGAAATTTTCAGAGGGCTTAATCTTAAGCAGTCGCCGGAGACGATCCTTTTCGGGGTGGTAGAGAAACGTGACCATAAAATTGCTCCGTTACGCGGCGTAATCGTCGATGTGCAATATGAGCTGGAGTTTTATAATCCCGGATCCCGGCAGTCGATCTTGATCGATGTTGCGGTTGAAGGGGTGTTCAAGGAAGACCTGAAGGCCATTATCAGTGAAACTAAAAACAGGCTGGCAATGAGTAATTGATTCATGAGCAATCTGGGCCATGATGAGAAGGGATCTAGTTTGACGAAGACAATCAGACCATCTATTACGTCGGAGAACCACCGCGACAGGATCAAGTTGAAACCGGTCCATCATCGTCATAACGAGTAAATTACCATCTATATGATAAGCGGAAGTATTTATTCAAAGGGACAGGCAAGCCGCCTGTCCCTTTTTTGGGGCTGTTATGTTAAGATGTGCATCCCGCATTAACAACGAACCGGAGTCGGCGATGGACGACAAAGCAATATCTTTGGACAGAAAGGCCCTGTTTGGCTGGACTATGTACGACTTTGCCAATTCCGCCTTCACGACCCTGATCGTCACCTTTATCTATGCCACCTATTTCACCAAGGCCATCGCCCCCGACCCAATCATCGGCACCACCCTCTGGTCCCGGGCCATTGCTGTCTCCTCGCTGACGGTGGCCCTGCTTTCCCCGTTTCTAGGCGCCATGGCCGACCGCAGCGGTCATCGCAAAAGATACCTGTTGCTCAGCACCGGGGTGGCGATCTTCTGTACCATCATGCTCTACCGGCCTCTGCCGGGGCAGGTAATGTCCGCCCTGATCTGGTTTACCCTGGGCAATATAGCCTTCGAACTGGGCAACGTTTTCTATAATGCCTTTCTGCCAGACCTTGCCCCGCCCGAAAAAATCGGCTCTATCTCCGGTATTGGCTGGGGGGTCGGATACATCGGCGGCCTGGCCGCCATGTTGCTGGCCATGATCAGCATGGTCAACCCGGAAACACCCTGGTTTGGGCTGACCAGGGAACTAGGCCAGAACATCCGTGCCACCAACCTGCTGGTTGGTGTCTGGTTCGCGCTCTTCAGCCTGCCGCTCTTTCTGCTAGTCAAGGAAAAACGCCCCCGGCCGACTGGCCCCTTCAGTCTTTCTACCGTAGGTTCCGCACTTGCCGGCACATTCCGGGAGATCAGAAAATATCGGCAGGTATGCCGCTTTCTCCTGGCCCGAATGATCTATAATGACGGCCTGATCACCATCTTCGCCTTCGGCGGGATCTATGCTGCGGGGACCTTCAATTTTTCTTTTGAGGAGATTATGATCTTCGGCATTGTCCTCAATCTGATGGCCGGTCTGGGCGCCTTTGCTTTCGGCTTCTGCGACGACCGGCTGGGAGGCCGGATGACGGTCCTGATCAGCCTGGCTGGCTTGATCGTTGCCTCGATCATGGCCCTGGCCGCCACCAGCAAACCCTGGCTCTGGGCGGCAGGCATCATGATCGGCATTTTCGCCGGCCCCAACCAGTCGGCCAGCCGGTCGTTGCTGGCCAGAATGATCCCC
>DAOVJK010000167.1 GCA_030673265.1 Pseudomonadota bacterium
GAGACTCCTTCGAACGAAAAAAGCAGCGCCATTAGTTTGGCGTTGCTTTTTTTTTGGTACCAATCATGAAACGGGGTCGGTATACTTCGAGAAATTCTGAGACACCATACTTAATTGTTGCTTAACCCAACAGAACTCTACTAAACAAGCGTTCAGACCATTTTCCCTTTTAAAATCTTGATCTCCCGTGCAATCTCTAATATGGTGCCCGCACCATGAAATCTTCATAGCCACATAATTTACTGCACGAAATGTTTCCCCTAACTGACGTCCCCGAACTTTCCCCGATATTATGCAAAAAAAAATTGAATTACTGGCACCGGGTGGTGATATTGATTCCATCAAAGCGGCAATTATAGCCGGGGCGGATGCTATCTACTGCGGTCTGGATAGGTTTAATGCCAGGAACCGGGCCGAGAATATAACTTTTGCAGATCTAAACGGGATTATCAGACTTGCCCATAGCAATGATTGCAAAGTTTTTCTGACCCTGAATATTATTATAGTTGAGAGTGAAATCCCCGCCCTGATCGGCTTGCTGAACAGATTAATTAATACCAGGATCGATGGCGTTATTGTTCAGGATTTAGGGATGTTTTATCTGCTCTCTAAATATTTTCCTGGTCTTGAAATTCATGCCTCCACCCAGCTTACCACCCATAATGAAGGGCAGATAAAGTTTTTAAGTAGACTGACTGCTACGAGAGTTAATCTGTCAAGAGAGTTGAGTCTTGATGAGATAAAAGCTTTAACCTTAACTGCTCATCAACACAGGGTCTTAACTGAAGTATTTGTCCATGGTTCTTACTGTATCTCCTTCTCGGGGATCTGTTATCTTAGTTCTGTTCATGGCGGCAACTCGGGAAATCGGGGCAGATGCAGTCAACCGTGTCGGGATCAATATTTAACTACTGCGGAAGGTAAAGATTTCCCCCTTAATCTTAAAGATAATTCAGCCTATTTTGATCTAAGGGAGCTAGCCGGGACAGGGGTTGACTCCATCAAGATTGAAGGAAGAATAAAAAAGTTTCATTACGTCTATACGGTGGTGAATTCATGGTATAAACAACTCCAAAATTTTTATCGTCACGATAAGCTGAATAACGACAACAGCGATCTGCACAAGGTCTTTAACCGGGATTTTTCAAACTCCTTTTTGCAGGGCGATATTAATAAGAGCATGTTTATTGATAATCCCCGAGATCATTCTGCCACCCATCATGCTGAAATAAATGGCGCTGCCACCGCTGAGAATATAGAACAGGCCAAAAGAGAACTTTATGATCTGAAAACAGAAATTATAACTACTGTTAGAAGCAGAATTTCCCAGTTAAGTATCGCACAAGCGCCCTTAACCATAACGGTTTCAGGACAAGCAGGGACACCTTTAAAGGTATCGGTAAAAACGCCTGAGACTTCATTTGTGGTCCTTTCAGACATTAATCTCGTCAACACCGCTGCATCTCCAGGAAGCAACAGTTTTGCCCCGAAAAACAAGAAAAACAGTGTCGAGTGCCTCAATTACGAGATGTTATTAACCAGACTTAAAGCCCTGAATGAGACGGAATATTTCATTAGGCATCTGGAATTAGAAAATCTGCAACCTGATCTTTTTCTGCCTTTTCAAGAGATCACTGCAATAAAGAAGAGAATCTTATTCAGCTTAAATGGTGCAAAAGAAACCGTTGAGCCAATTGCTCTGCCTCGCTTGAAAAAGGTGCGTAACGTAAGAATTAAACCCGCTCTTTCTCTGTTAATCTCCTCGCAAAAGGATTTACATCTTTGCCATGAGACTAAAGCCGATATCTATTTTCAACTGCCGAATAGTTTTAAAAATGAGTGCTCCGGTTTTGTCGAACTTTTTAGAAAAAACAATGAATTAATTCCCTGGTTCCCCTCTGTTTTGATCGGAGAAAACTATCGGGCGGCGCTAGAATTTCTGCACCAGGTGCAACCAAAACTAATTGTCACCAATAATACCGGCATAGCTTATGAAGCCTGGCAACAGGGAATCTCCTGGATTGCCGGACCCTATCTGAATATTGTCAATTCATTCAGCCTGTTATGTTTAAAGGAAAATTTTAACTGTTATGGGGCATTTATTTCAAATGAGCTTAAGAAATTTCAGCTAAAGGGTATTAAAAGGTCGGATGATTTTAAACTTTACTATAGTATCTATCACCCTATTGTCCTGCTAACGAGCAGACAATGTCTGTTTCATCAGGTCACCGGCTGTGAAAAAAACAAGATTGATGATAGATGCATTCAACGGTGTGAAAAACATTCATCGATTACAAATTTAAAGAATGGCTCGCTCTTTATTGAAAAAACAAAGGGCAACTATCACAGTATTTATAATGAGACCAATTTTTTGAATACAGATATTGTTACAGATGTACCGGATCTCTTTGCCAGTTTTTTCATTGATCTAAGGGATATAAAAACCGATACTAAAATAGCGATAGATAAAGCAAAAACAGTTAAGCTTTTTATAAATCATCTGGCTGGGAATTCCGGCGCAACCGAGGAACTCAAACAAAATATCCATCCCTCAACTGACAGCCAGTATATAAAAGGCATCTAAGAAAAGGTCTTAGCAACTGGCTCGGGCTGAGGACACACCAATTTTGTTTATACTTGCCGAATATACATTTATTACATGACAGGAGGCTTAGCATGATCCAGTTCAAGGTAGACGAGAAACGGTGTATTCAGTGCGGAGAGTGTGCAGCCGATTGCCCGGCTGGGGTAATCGCTATGGAGGAATACCCGACAATGGCCAACGAGGAAGGCTGCCTCCGGTGCCAGCATTGCCTTGCAATCTGCCCGACGGCTGCCGTCTCTATCCTCGGCCGGAACCCGGACGACAGCACCGCGCTGGAGGGCAACCTGGCCGATCCCGTCCAACTGGCGACGCTGGTCAAGGGCCGCAGGTCGGTGCGCCGCTACAAGAAGCGGGACCTGCCCGCTGAGCTGATCGACGAACTCCTGGAAGTTTCCTGGCATGCCCCGACCGGAGTTAACAGTCAGGCCGTACTGTTCACCGTGGTCCGGGAAGGCCGGGTGATGGACAAACTGCGGGCGGAGATGATGGGCGAACTGGGCAAGGTGATGGCGGCCGGCCAGTTGACGGACGATTTAGTCGGGCAGTATCTGGGGATGGCCCTCAAGGCCTGGCAGGAGGAGGGGACAGACATTATTTTCCGCAGCGCCCCACACCTGCTGCTGACCAGCGCCCCGAAAAGCTCGCCATGCCCGGTTCAGGACACCCATATCGCCCTGACCACCTTTCAATTATTGGCGCATGCCCGTGGCGTCGGCACCGTCTGGGACGGCATGTTCATGATGGCGCTGGCCGTCTGCCCAGACCTTGCGAAGTGGTTGGCTATCCCCGAAGATCATGAGATCGGGTATGCCATGGTCTTCGGCGAGTCGGAGGTAGAATACCATCGAACCGTGCAGCGGGGGCCGGCTCTGGTGAATGTGGTTCAGTGAACAATTGCCAAATCACAGAATTCAGAAGCCACAATACTTAATAACGGCGGCAATTAATAGTTATGTGGGACTTGTAAAAAATTGCGGCAGAGACTGTCTCAAGGATTACAAGCAGACGGAGGTAGGATTTAGCTGTTTAGCTCGTTGCTTTTAACGCCTGCTAAAATTGGGATGATTACCCCTTTTGTCTTTGGGCCTCGAAAGGTAAATTCCACCACAGTTTTGTCAATTTCAATTTTTATACCCAGCTCAGGAAGCAAACAGGATGATATTATTACTACAAAATCGATCAAGGAATGATTTTTCGCATTGCCGTTTTCGCGGATATTTACCAACCTTGCCAGATTTTCCGTATTGATTCCTTGCTGCTTCAGTGAAATCTTGATTTTTTCTTTGTTAATTCTTGTGGCGGCAACTGTAATGGGCCTTTTATTGTCTTGGGTCAGTTTTTGCACCATGCGGCATATTGCCTTTACAGTTTTCCTCTTATCCGTTAGCAAGGCAAATTCAGTTTGTGGATCCTCCAGTTCAATTAAAAAATCGTTGTTTGGATCTTCCGTCTGAATATCTTTTATCAAGCTAGTCAAGGGAATGGACTCAAAATTAATGACGGTGGCCTTTTTTATATCAGCGAGAGCCAGGTCAAATTGAAGCAGTATTTTTTCAATCTCTCTCGCTTCTTTTACGACATTTTTGGACTTTTCAGAGCAACTTTCACAATCTCCGCTATTGCCGTTATTGCCGGTCACGGCAATTTTATCAATTCTTCTGCATAATCCACCCATCGAGGTGATTTTATTCCTGAAAAGATGCGACAAAAGATTAAGCAGATAATCAATGGTTCCTATTTGGGTCTCAATGATTTCTTTGCCGATGATTTCTTTGCCGATTCTGGCCAGAATCTCATCCCGCGCTAATTCAATTTTTTCAATTTTATTGCAAAGTACAGCTAAAAAGGCCTTTTTTTCTTGATCGATTTTTCGCGGAGATATGCCATCTACCACGATCACCCAAATACCTGACTGGGTTTCAACCTTGGTGAAATATATATCGTTTATGTTGGCGTCTCTGACAAGTTCGGCCATATAATTTGTTCGAGGATCCAGCGAAGCATTTTCTATATAGAGATTGTCTTTTTCGTCTTCAATTAACTCCCGTAAGGGACCGGACAATTTTTCACGGTTAAACGCTCTTTCTTCCGGGTGTCTGGCCGATATCCCTTCGGCTATCCTTTCGAGCGTTGTCTCGGTAATTTTAAAGATAACCGAGCGATAATGATCGCTGTCAAAGGCTAACATTATTGCCAGCGGTAATTTTTTTATAATTTCCTCAAAAGAAGAAACTTCCTCTTGCTCTTGAGCTTGTTTTATTTTTTGCTCTACCCAAATTATAATTTCCCATTTTCGCAGGGACTCATGGTTAAACAATTTTCTTTCAACATTTTTTGCTATCTTGTCCATGCTGCCCCTTAACTTTCTTTGATCACTGCTGTTTCATGAAAAAGGAAACTAATTCAAATAAATAAAGAACCGATGCTTACTTTGTCAGTAGTCTCTGGATTTTTTTCACAACCAAATAATCAGGATATCCGAGACATTTATATACTATCACAATTCTAAATCTGATTACTATATTCGTTATTACTTAATCATTGACACCTTTAAGTTGTGCTGCTGAGGAGGTTGTCTGAAATGTATAGCAAGAGTAGTAATTCCAAATTAGCCCCTCCACTTATTCCTTGCAAATGCTCCCCTAAAACTATAGTGTGACCAGCTGGTCATATTATGGAATCACTTATGTCACCCACAAATACCTTTCGAAATTTACAGGAAGACAAGCAGCGTCGGATAACGGCGGCGGCGGTCCATGAGTTTGCCGAATACGGCTTCAAACGGGCTAGTGTTAACCGGATTGTCAAAGAGACCGGGATAGCCAAGGGTTCCCTTTATCAGTATTTTATCGGGAAAGAGGCGCTGTACCTGCATGTCTTCACTGACTTTATCGAGCTGGTCAAGCAGACCGTTAAAGAAAATGAAACGACAGACGATGGGGAGGTATTCAGCCGGATCCGTTTTGTGATTAATGCCGGACTGCAGTTCATCAAGACCCACCCCGAATATTTTCGCCTTTACACCCGACTGCTCAGTGAAGCGGAGAGCCCCTGTCGCGCGGAGCTTCTGGCCCAGGTCAGATTTTTTCCGATTGAATATTTCGAGCCCCTGATCAGGAAAGGGCAGGATGAGGGTTTGATCCGGACCGATGTTTCAGTTGAGCTGATTGTTTTCATGATTGATGCGGTTCTTGATCGATTTCTGCTGGTAGTTTCTAATGGGCAAGACAGTGAAGGTATTTGTCCGGATGAGCCCGGCCAGTCTGAGATCGTCATCGATCAAATCATCAGGTTGCTTGAAGGTGGCATGGCCGTGACGGCCAACTGATATTTGCTGTGCACAAAACTCCCCTTTGCTTCGTCATCTCGAACGGCGGAGACGGAGAAACCTTTCAGTTTGAGCGTAGAGTAGAGTCAAGACGAGTAAAAGATTTCTCTATTCGTTTCGAGGTAAGCGTAGACTCCGAATGACATGGAGGGAGAAAGGATGTCCCGTTGAAGTGCGACTTAGAAAAATCAATATTCCTTTTTAGTTAAAATAAAGATAACGGAGTAGAGAAGATGGACAAGATGGTTGAAGAGGCTGGTTTAGGCGATATCCTTGGCAAGATCAGGGCAGGGGAGCGGCTTAGTACCGATGATGGCCTGCGGCTCTATAAATCACCTAATCTTCTGGCAGTTGGTTTCCTGGCCAATATCGTCCGGGAAAGGTTGAATGGCGACAAGGCCTATTTTATCTATAACCAGCATATCAATTATTCGAATATCTGCACCAATCTCTGCAAATTCTGTGCGTTCGGCAAGGACAAAGATCACGACCAGGCCTATGAGATGACGGTCGAGGATGTTAAGAACAAGGTTCGGGAACGTCTTGATGAACCGATTAACGAAATTCATCTGGTCGGTGGGATTCACCCGGATCTGCCATACTCATATTATCTCGAGATGCTTAGAGGTATTAAAGAGGTCAGACCGGAGATCCATATCCAGGCCTTTACCTGCGTCGAGATCGCCCATCTGGCCGAATTATCCGGACAGACCGTTGCAGAGACCCTCAAAGATCTGATCAAAGCCGGGCTGGGCTCGATTCCCGGTGGCGGCGCCGAGGTTTTCAGTCCCAGGATCCGCCAGCTGACCTGTGAGAAGAAACTATCTGGTGCAGGCTGGATTGATGTGGCTCAAACCGCCCATAAAGTAGGGCTTAATACCAACGCCACCATGCTTTACGGCCATATTGAAAC
>DAOVJK010000134.1 GCA_030673265.1 Pseudomonadota bacterium
ATCATTAAAATCATTATCCGCTTCATACCCCACCTCTCTTCTTGATTATTAAAAATATTCCCCCACCATCGGGAAAGTCCGAACACCATCAAGTAGTCACGCCCCCCTTCTCTCACATCAAACAGGCATAATATGACTCACATATGGCCACCGGTCAATAGTGCCCTGCGGAGAACCTAAATACCTGAGCTGATGATCCAAACTAGCTCTTACAATTCATATTTCCGGGCATAGCCTCTGGGGGTTACCATCACATCCTGCCAGAGATAAGTCTGGGAATTACCAATGATTACTGTAGATTGCATGCCAACATCACAACTAAGCAGCTCCTCAAGAGTGGTTAATTCGATCTTTTCATTCTCCCGGGTAGCCGCCGTGACGATCCCGACCGGCGTCTGCCCACCCCGCTCGGCCATGATAATCTCACGCGCCTTGGTCAGTTGTTCAACCCGCTTTTTTGATCTGGGATTATAAATGACAATCACAAAATCGGCCATCGCGGCTGCCTCAAGCCTTTTTTCAATGACCGGCCACGGAGTCAGGAGATCAGAGAGACTGATCGCGGCAAAATCGTGCATCAGCGGTGCACCAAGCCGGGCCGCGCAGGCATTGAGAGCAGCGATGCCCGGAACCACCTCAACCGCAATCGCCTGACCATGGGCCCGGACCATCTCATAAACCAAGCCGGCCATGGCGTAAATACCGGGATCACCACCGCAAACCAGCGACACGGTCCGGCCGGCCGCGGCCAGGTCAATAGCCTTACCGCAACGGTCAACCTCCTTCATCATCTCCGACGACATTACCTCTTTGCCGGCCAGCAGCTCCGGGATCAGATCAAGGTAAGTCCGGTAACCGACGATAACGTCGCTCTTTTGAATGGCCGTCTGGGCGGCCTGGGTCATATGATCTAGATGACCGGGACCGGTGCCGACAACATATAATCGGCCACCACCACTGCCATTGTGACATTCTTCCATTTTTTCTTCCTGATAATTAGTTGTCCGGTTTGCGCAGCCAACAGGGCTGCCGGTTCAGCAACCCCCTGCGCCCCTGTAGCCTTCATCACAGCATCGGAATACGACACCCCCGACACCTCGTTTAATTGTTGTTTGCTGAAAAATTCCAGTGGCCAATTGTGCCGATCAGCAAAAGCGAGCAATCCCTCTTCATCGCTTTTCAGATCAATGGAGGCCAGCCCTTTGATTGATTGCAACGCCAGAGAGTGGCTGACCAGCAGTTCCGTGAGGGACTCTTCAATCTCCTGCCAGGGAGTGCCCCGGTTGCAACCGATGCCAATCACCAGCTGCGGCGGATGCAGCAGCAGCCGGTCGGGCGCAAAATCCGTCCTGGCAGAGATAATGATCTGGGCCGCCTCGGGACCATTGATCGCCCGAAAATCCTCGGGCAAAACGCCGCCAACTTCCGAGAAGACCCTAATTTCACCCAAAGCAACCAGCTGACCACTGGCCCGGGTTAACTGCGAGCTGTCAGAAACCGCCAGATGCTGCTGCCGGACCCACAGGTCGAGTGCGGTCAAACCGAGGGTGTCCGAGGCCGTGGTAATCACTGCCTGACCGCCGGTGATGGCGGCAGCTTCTTTAGCAAGGCTATTGCCGCCGCCAAGATGGCCGGACAACAGACTCACCGCAAAACGGCCCAGTTCATCCATGACCACCACACAGGGGTCGTGCCGCTTATCCAGCAGGAGCGGCGCGATGGACCTGACGACGATGCCCGTGGCCATCACACAGACAAAACCGCTGTAATCAGCCCAGGACCTGGCCAGTTTATCGGCAACCGGCAGATTTTCAGCCAGAAATTCCGCCCCCGGCAGGCTTTCAGCCAGACGCTGGCCCAGACTGCGGCCACCCGGCGTCAGTGCCAGTACTCCGATCCGTCCTGTCTGCTCCGCCGCCATTATCAACCGTTCCCGTTAGAGCCCTTAGCGTTGTCCCGGTAACCGTGGCGAAATTCCGCGTCATAAAGCTTGGAATATACGATCGGGTCACCGTCCCGGAAAACCTCACCGACGGCAATGATCGCCGTTTTGGTGATTCCGGCTTCCTGGATTTTTCCGGCTATATCAGCAAGGGTCGCGCGAATGACCTTCTGTTCTGGCCAGCTGGCCTTCTCAATCACCGCCACCGGGGTGGTGTCCGGATAACCGCCAGCCAGAAGATCACTGACCACTTCAGCAATCATCCCCACCGACAGCAGAATCAACATGGTGGCCCGGTGTTCCGCCAGCAGACGTAAATTCTCCTTCTCCGGCACAGGGGTCCGACCCGCCCGCCGGCAGATAATAACCGTCTGGGACACCTCCGGCAGAGTCAGTTCAGCCTGGAGCGCGGCTGCGGCCGCAAAGACGGAACTGACACCGGGCACCACCGAATAGGGGATCGCCAATTCAGTCAGTTTAACCATCTGCTCTTTAATGGCGCCGAAAATTGCAGGATCGCCGGTGTGGAGGCGCACCACCTTCCTGCCTTGCTGCCAGTGCTTGGCCATTAAGTCGACTATTTCATCCAGGTTCATGCCCGCCGAACTGTGGACCTCCGCCGCCAGATCACGAACAAGAACCTCCGGGACCAGACTACCCGCATAAACCACCAGATCAGCTTCCGCCAAGAGCCGCTGCCCCTTAACTGTGATCAGATCGGGGTCTCCGGGACCGGCGCCGACAAACCAGACAGGATTTTCCATTTTGCTTATACTCATGATTTTCTGACTATGATCGTTGAAAAATAATGGGGCTCCGGGGCGGATAGCAGATGCCTGCCCTTGGTAATCCGTTGACCACTTTGACTGGAGCGTTCCACCAGAACCGCATGCTCAAGCAGATCCATTTCCCCGAGAAGCGCCAAGACCCGGTCCATCACCCGATGGACCTTCATCAACACAATGGTGTCAAACTGCTCAATAATTCCCTGCAATCTGCCGTTTTCAAAGGTGGCCGGGATGACCACCAGGCGCTCATTGCCCAGGCAGAGCGGCTGCCCCGCGGCGGCGGCCGAGGCGCCAATGGCCGAGACCCCTGGGATTATTTCGACATGGAGATCCGGGACCTGCGCCAACAGGGTTTCACAGACATAAAAGCCGGTGCTGTAGATGGCCGGATCGCCAAGGGTCGGGAAGGCAACATCGTCACCCTGCCTGATCCTAACCAGAATCGCTTCGGCGGCCTGACGCCAGGCTTCGGCTACCTCCGGATCGGGAGTCTCACCCCGATGGATCCTCTTCATCGGGAAATAATGGTTCATTACCTCCTTGCCGCCACTATCAACCACCGGTTCAACAATAGCCAGAGCAGTGCTCTCACCATCCTGATGCCCGCGTGGGACAAACCAGACCGGACTCTCCCGCAAGATCCGCGCCGCCTTCATGGTAACGAGCTCCGGATCACCGGGACCAACCCCAATCACAAAAAACCTTCCTGCCATCGTCCTGATTCCTTATAAAAATATTAAAGATGAACGTCGAACATTGAACGTCCAACATCGAATTTTGAATATGGAAATTTCACCAATCAGAGATGCCGAAGCGACCTCCTTAATTCGATGTTCAATGTTGAACGTTCGATGTTCGATGTTCGATGTTCGATGTCGGAGTCTTCTCACTTACCAAGACGTTCACCTTGTGACTTGTCACATTTCTACCATCTTTTGATGGTATGCCGAGTGTCTAAAAATTTACTACAACTCAGTAGCTCTGATTTCTTCCAACGCCATCAAACTTCACCGACGAAAATCGTTATGGGGTTAAAGACCTTTTCCCGGCCATCCTCCCCATAACGTTTTACGTTTATTTCACTGCTCCAGACCCGCAGACCAAGATCTCGCATAAGCTGCGGCGCCTCGGTTCTGGTTTTCTCAATGACCGCATTAACCACGATCCTGCCGCCCGGCGCCAACCGCCTTACCGCCGCGGCGGCAACCTCCGCCAAACAGCCGCCGCTGCCGCCGATGAAGACCCGGTCCGGACTCGGCAAACCACTAAAAACATCCGGAGCCGGACCTGGAACCGGCCGCACGTTATAGGCCTGATATTTGCGGATATTAGCCTTGATGTTGGCCAGTTGCTCCTCGCTCCGCTCAATAGCATAGACATAACTCCCCGGACATAAACGGCTTGCCTCAAGAGAAACCGAACCGCTGCCGGCCCCGACATCCCAGAGGATATCATGGGGGGACAGACGCAGATGATGCAGGGCCGCCGCCCGAACCTCATTTTTGGTAATCAGACCGCGGCTATGACAGATTTCATCTTCCTGCAGACCCAAAATACCACCCCCGGCAACCGTACCGGATGGTCGCTTGAACAACATCAGATTAGGATCAACAAATTGCTGCCCGGCGATTTCGGCCAGCCTGCCTTGCACGTAGCGCTCCTGCTTACTGCCTAAATTTTCACCAACCATAATAGAACATTCAGCCAACAGCTCCTGGTCCTCAATCTCGAGACAATAGTCGACAATCATCCCGGCCAGACGGTCGGGGGAATTGGCCCGGTCCGTTAAAACCACCGCCTTGCCGCCCTGCAGCAAAATCGGCACAACATGGGCCGAGTCCCGGCCATGCATACTGACAAAACGGGCATCATCCCAGGCTTCATTGAAATGGGCGCAGAGCAATTGCATGGCCGAAAAAGCCGGGTAAATCCGCACCCGATCACGACCGAATTTTTCAATCAGGGTCCGGCCAATCCCGAAAAAAAGCGGGTCGCCACTGGCCAGCACCCCGACATCACCCTGCTCGCTCCGTTCGCTAACGGCCGCCAGCATCCCTTTCACCGGCGCAACGGGTAAAATCACGGCCTCGAAACCATCTACCAGGGAACGGAAACGGCTGGAGGCAACGATGACCGGGCAATCGGCCAGAATAGCCCGATGTTTGCCGGTCAAACCGTCCGGGCCTATCCCTATGACATGTATTTCAGACACTAATTACCACCTTGCTATTACTGGCCACCAGATAGACGGTTACCGGCAAGCCACTCATCTTTTCGGCGTACTCTTTAGCCTTCAGGCAAACTTTCTCGATCAGATCACCTCGATCAAGATCCTTCAATCTTTCATAAATTTCACGGGCGGTATTTGCATCGGCCAATTTCTCCAGCAGATCACTGTCCGCCCCCAGTCGGCCAAGCAGTTCAAGGCAGCCGGACACCTCAAGGGCTCCGTGCCGCACGTGGGTTTGCGGGGTCTCCAGCGCCGCCTTCATGATCTTGGCCCACATCCCCGACAAATGGATCTTCTTGAATCCCCCAAGTTTTGCCGCCCCAAGGGAAAAACCAAGATAATCGCCCATCATGGCATAACCCTCCTCCGGCAGGGCAAGGAGACCCTGCACGGCCCGTTCCGAGGTCCGGCCGGTGGAGAGGACAACTTCCTCCAAACCGGCTTCCCGGGCCACGGCCATCGAGGCCTCGATCGTGGCGGTCCAGGCCTCAGCCGAAACCGGCCTGACAATCCCGGTAGTGCCGAGAATCGAGAGCCCACCAACAATCCCGAGCCGGTAATTCAAGGTTTTTTCGGCCAGCTTCTCCCCATCGACAACCGATATGGTCACCTCCAGTTGTCCTGAAGGTTCAGACTCTGCCAGTACTTCTGTTACCGCCGCCCTGATCATCTGTTGCGGCACCGGATTAATCGCCGGCTCACCAACCTCTACCGCCAGTCCCCGCTTGGTAACCATACCGACTCCAGAGCCACCCAGGAGGATAATCCGCTCACCCCCAACAACTCCGGAAGCAGCTGCCCAACCAACATACGCAACAATCTCCGCGCCATTGGTCACATCAGGGTCATCACCAGCATCTTTGATTATTGAGGCCCGCACCCGATCCTTCTCAGCCCGGCAGCTATGCACGGTAAACCAGACCCGGCTGCCATCGGGGAAAGGGATCTCAACCTGATCGTCTGCCTGCCCGGTCAGCAGCAAGCGGACCGCCGCCTTGGCCGCTGCCGCCGAACAGGCGCCGGTGGTGTAGCCCGACTTAAGTTTTCTATTACGTTTGGCAACCATAATCTTTTCGAAGTTCTGGTTTGAATAATAGCCGGGAGTAAACTGCTACTCCTGCGCAGCCAGCCGAAGTAAGGCATTAACAATGGCCGCCGCCACCGGGCTCCCGCCCTTCCTGCCCAGGGCCGTGATATGGATGTATTCCTTTTGGGCGAGCAGCTCTTTACTTTCCGCCGCATTGACAAATCCCACCGGCACCCCGACAATCAGATCCGGGGCGGGTACTATCCCAAGATCAATCAATTCCATGACTTTAAGTAAGGCTGTGGGCGCGTTGCCAATGGCGACAATGCCGATATTTTCGAGCAGCCCCTGCTCAATGGCAACTTCCGATCTGGTTTTACCCTCACCTTTCGCCCGGGCCGCCACCTCGGGATCCGCCACCTTGCAGACCACCTTGCCGCCCCATTGTGACAGAATATTTCGGCTCACCCCGGCGGCGGCCATATTGACGTCGGTCAGGATATTCTTGCCAGCCCTGATCGCCGCCATGGCAACAGCAACCGCGTCTACCGAAAAACGAAGATTATCGGCAAAGGAAAAATCGCCGGTGGCATGGATAACCCGCCGCACCACGGCAAATTCCTCGGGCGGATAGCTGGTCGGCCCCAGCTCCTCGGTAATGATCCGGAAACTTTCCGCCTCGATCTCTGCCGGTTTTACCTGTTGTATCTGCACATCCATATTAAATCACCTGTCCCTAATTGTCGGCCTGGGCCGTAGCCCCGCAAAACCTGATAAAATTCGTTGCTGCCTCCGGGCTGAAACCGAAATGGAGATGCAGATAGCCGCCGATGGTGTTATTGATCTGATAGCCCTCCCGCCGGCCATCACCGAGATCGTAAAGCCGCGCCACCGCTCCGTCCATCCCCTCTATTTCGGAGTAATGAAACTCATGGCCCCGTAAGGCCTGGCCCTTATGGCCGAAGATGGAGTCACCGAGCAGATGTGCCTGCCGATAACCGAGAGCCACCCTCCCCTTCTTCATTCGAGCCCGGACCGGATAAACACCGGCCAGGGGGAAGAACCGGTCTTCGGTATTGGTGATACCCTCGGTCAGATACATAAATCCGCCGCATTCGGCATACAGCGGCTTCCCGGCCAGAGACCAGGCCCGAATACAATCCCGCATCGCACGGTTATTTGCCAACTGTTCTCCATAAAGCTCCGGATAACCGCCGCCCAGATAGATACCGGCCAGATTCTCCGGCAGCTTACTATCCGCCAGGGGACTGAATTCCACGATTTCAGCCCCAGCCCGGCGCAACAGATCCAGGTTATCCTCATAATAAAAGCAGAAGGCCCGGTCACGGGCGACGCCGATTCTGACCTTCTTACCAACAGCTACTCCTCCCGCGACCTTGGCAGTCCCAAGAGACAGTGGATGACCCGTCACGCCGCCGCTAGAAAAATTCAGCAAACGCTCCAGATCGATATGTTCGGTCACAGCCACGGCCAATTGCTCAATCGCCGCCGGGCTGAGCGGCTCATCGTCTCCCATATGGAGGCCGAGATGGCGATCCGGGATCGTAAAATCAACTTCCCGCGGCAGATAGCCCAGAATCTCCGCCCGGCAATGTTGCCTGACCGCGTTACTGAGCAGTTCCAGATGCCTGGCGCTTCCCACCCGATTGAAGATAACCCCGGCGAGCTGCACCTCCGGATCCAGGGTTTCAAAACCCTTAACCACCGCTGCCATACTCTCCGCCGTGGAGCGGGCATCCACCACCAGTACCACCGGCAGGCCGAGAACCTTGGCCAGGGCAGCAGAGGACGATTCATTACCGTCAAAGAGGCCCATAACCCCCTCC
>DAOVJK010000326.1 GCA_030673265.1 Pseudomonadota bacterium
AAAGAATTAGATGAAGATATCCAGGAGTTCTTCCGCTACCTTGATAGCCAGCAATACATCGGTTCATACAATCTTCAGGATGGAGCTCAAGTCCACTTCAAACTATTAATCGATAAACTACTGACCAACCCACCCATTGTTGTCCGCGAAACAGACAGCCTCTTCACGATTCTCACCAACACTGCCCATTTCTACCGGGTTCTAGGTAAAGATAATGTCCTGATGGCAAGAGACATCATCATCAGAGAAGCCGACACTCTGGAATCGTCCTTTGCCTTGTTTGACCAATGGTCCAAAACCGGCGACCAATGCCAAGACGCTCAGACAAACATCAGCCTGCCTCTGCCCAAACTATACGAATATGCCGGATTCTTCCTAAACACCCTCGGCGGGCAATCCTATCTGTTCAGACGCAATTCCCATATCCGGCTGTTGATCAAGTATTACTGTGTTATGGTGCTGGATCGAGCCAACGCCGAGGTCATTAATCGACATGGCATCGACATTACCCTCCCCCTCGAATCCCTGATTAATGAAATTGAGATTGGCGAAACAATGGTCTACAAGGAACAATATTTGCGCACATTGCGTGAACTGCAAAATAAATATCAGACCCATTTATGACGGGACCTCGGCTTGCCCCGAAGATGATTTATGCTAACAACCAACCAATGCTGGCGTTTATTCCCCTTAACAATTCTTAACCGACCGCAATAAAAAATCATCGCCCCTAACCACCGGAAACTTAACCAGCCATCATTAAACTTACCCTTGCGCACTGTAATAAAATGATTATTTTGATGTCTGTGACAGGGAGTTGCCCAGCCCAATCCAGGCAAAACCACACCTAACAAAGCAGCGTTCTACGGAGGAGCAGTTTAATGATCAATAATTTCCAGGAGCAAAGGGCCTACCCCGCAAGTCATACATCTTCCCAGGCCTCAACCATCTTTCTTGCCAAGGTTTTTAACTGGATGGCTATCGGGTTGGGCATTACCGCCATCGTCGCTTTTCTGGTGGCCAATTCTGCCAGCGCCCAAAATCTGATCTTCGGCAACAAGATAATATTTTACGGACTGATCTTTGGCGAACTTGGCATGGTTATTTATTTATCCGCCCGCATAGAACAGATATCGGCCGCTCGGGCCACAACCTTGTTCATTCTCTACTCAGCTCTCAACGGCGCCACCCTTTCAGCAGTTCTGTTACTCTATACCGCCACCTCAGTCGCCAGCGCCTTTGTTGTCGCCGCCGGGATGTTCGGGGCCATGGCCATCTACGGAACCGTCACCAAAAAAGACCTAACCAGTATGGGTTCATTCATGTTCATGGGCCTGATAGGCATGATCATTGCCTCGGTGGTAAATATATTCATGGGCAGCGCCTTGATCTCCTGGGTTGTTTCCGCAATCGGCGTGGTGGTTTTTACCGGTCTGACCGCCTATGATGTTCAAAAAATTTCACGATACGGCGCTGGCGGGATAATGGACAGCGGCGAAGCAGTTATCAAGAAGGGCGCAATCATGGGGGCCCTGACCCTCTATCTGGATTTTATCAATCTGTTCCTTAGTCTGTTACGACTGATGGGGGATCGACGCTAACACCTCTTACCAAATAGGCGTTAACGAAAGCCGGCCATTTGGTCGGCTTTTTTGTTGTAGCCAAACAAGGTCACCATAATCGATAATTATTCCTTCCATTACCCCATAGATCTCTGGTAAATTCAGGGTATTACAGTTTTGGTGCAATTAACGCATTTCTATGTACCTCCAGCACCCCGACATCCCAACCCTCCAAAACTTTACCTTAATATGTAACAAAACAAGCCAATGCGCCTATTGAACTGGATGACAAAAACAGGTCTTTTTGTTTGCCTGACACTAACAACCTTCTCCCAACCATGCATTGCAAGTGAAGATGAAACCAACCACGAATACTACGAGAAAAACCTGACCTTATGGCGAGAGCCATTAACTAATCAAGAGTTCGTCTGGCTGCCAACCGGCTGTTTCCAGATGGGCCAGGCCTCGCAGGAAAATCAAAAACTTAGGAGCGACGCAGGCGAATTAAAATACCGGGATTTCTATGCCGACGAAACCCCCCAACACAAAGTATGTCTGGACGGATTTTGGCTGGCACGCCAGGAAGTCAGCCAACGACAGTGGATCAATCTCATGGCCACCAAACCCTTCTCTCAGAACCAGGCTGATGATCACCCGGCAACTAATATCTCCTGGCTGATGGCTATGGACTTTATTCTCGTTTTAAACGGTATATCCAGTGGAAGTTTCCGGCTGCCAACAGAGGCTGAAATGGAATATGGAATCAGGGCAGGAACCAGTACCCCATTCCACACAGGGCAGACGATCTCGACCGACCAGGCAAATTACAATGGCGTCTACACTTACGACACCGGTGAAAGAGGAGCCTACCTTGAGAAGACGTCACCAGCCAGAAGCTACCCAGCCAACCAATTTGGCCTGTTTGACATGCATGGCAATGTGTGGGAATGGTGTTCGGACTGGTACGACAAGAAATATTACCAACTTAGTCCAATCAATAACCCCAAGGGACCAATAACCGGCAAAAAGAAAGTCATGCGGGGCGGCTCATGGTTCACTTCCCCTCGCAGTATTCGGTCAGCCAACCGTCGCGGCATCGAACCGGATGTAGCGCTGGAAGATTCGGGGTTCAGGCTGGTGGTCAACAAGCCCCCCCCAATGAAGAACGAAACCATCTCCAAATCTGATTTTAATCCTGACTTTTAATCCAGCTAACCGGGCATACCTTTTATATCATGGCCAACAAGACCAAAATACTTTTTCTCTGCACCGGCAACTCATGCCGGAGTCAGATGGCGGAAGGCTGGGCAAAGCACTTAAAATCAGCTTCGCTTGAGCCCTTTTCAGCCGGCACAGAGAAACATGGCCTCAACCCTCTGGCAATAAAGGTCATGGCCGAAGTAGGCCTTGATATCTCCGGCCACAAATCGAAGTTAACCACAGAACTGACCGGAATCAGCTTCGACTATATCGTAGCCGTCTGTGATCAGGCCGCCACTTCATGCCCTGTATTCCCCGGCCCAGGTAAAATTGTCCGCAGAAGCTTCCCGGATCCACCCGAAATGGCCGCCGTGAAAACCACCGAAAAAGAAAAACTTGAGTGTTACAGAAAAGTGAGAGATGAGATAAAAGATTTCGTGAAA
>DAOVJK010000304.1 GCA_030673265.1 Pseudomonadota bacterium
CAGGCTGTTAGTACCTAGATGACTTGCGCTGTTGTGGCGCAAACACGGGCTGAACAATAGTAATAACCAGTAATCTATTTTGTTTATTGTTCTTGGCTGCGATCTTCAACGTTACCGTTCTCAGCCCCTTTCGAGAAAGACCTAGCGTATAAAATGGTATGATTTTTTTGTTATCTGCTTTACGATTGCACCCTTATACGCTTATCTTTAAATTTGCCAGGGAAATTCATAATGGTTGATCAAGATAATTCTGAAAATTTCACGAAACTTATGACCAGAATAAGGGGCCGTGACGCAGTAATCGGGATTATTGGTCTTGGTTATGTCGGGTTACCGTTAGCTGTTCATTTTTGCCGTAGTGGCTTCAAGGTCATTGGCTTTGATGTCGATGCCGCCAAGATAGATTCTTTGACCAAGGGGTGTTCATATCTTAAGCATATCCCCGATGAGTTCATTTTGGAACTATCCGCAAAAGGCCAGTTTGAGGCCACTTGCGACTTTGCTCGTCTTGCCGAGCCGGATTGTCTATTAATCTGTGTTCCTACCCCCCTTGACGACAAGATGGAGCCTGACCTCTCTTATCTATTGCAAACCACCGACCAGATCGCAAAAACAATTAAAACCGGTCAGCTGATTGTTCTGGAAAGTACTACCTATCCAGGTACGACCGAGGAGATGATGCTGCCTAAACTGGAGAGCAGTAGTCTAAAGGTCGGGCGGGATTTCTTTCTGGCCTTCTCACCGGAACGTGAAGATCCGGGCAATAAGAATTTTGATGCCTCGAATACCCCTAAAATTGTTGGTGGCGTTACCCCTGGCTGTCTTGAGGTAGCCTCGGCCCTTTACAATGCAATTACCACGGTGGTGCCTGTTTCCTCCACTCGGGCGGCGGAGTTAACTAAATTGCTTGAAAACACCTACCGCTCAGTAAATATCGCCCTGGTCAACGAGATGAAAATCCTGGCTCACCGGATGGATATTGATCTCTTTGAGGTAATTAACGCGGCTGCAACCAAGCCCTTTGGCTATATGCCTTTTTTCCCCGGTCCCGGTTTGGGAGGGCATTGTATCCCCATCGACCCGTTTTATCTTGCCTGGAAGGCCAGGGAGTATGATTTTGATGCCAGGTTTATCCACTTGGCCGGGGAAGTTAATATTGCGATGCCGGGGTATGTGGTCGAGAGAACCGCTGAAGCTTTAGCTTCCAGAGGTAAGGAGCTGCAGGGCAGCCGCATTCTTGTGCTGGGCATTGCCTATAAAAAGGATATCGCAGATGATCGTGAATCACCTGGCTATGCAATTATGGATATGCTGACCGACCGGGGGGCCTTGGTTTCCTACAATGATCCGTGGATACCAAAGCTGAGGCCGACCCGGAAGTATAATTTTACTCATGAGTCGATTGAACTCACTCCTGAATTATTGACTGCCTGTGATGCGGTTATTATTGTTACCGATCACACTGCCTATGATTACGGTGAGATAGTTAGTCATGCCAGGCTGGTGGTTGATACCAGAAACTCTACGGTCGGATTGAGAAACGGCCTGGATAAGGTGGTTCTGGCATGAGGATCCCCTGTGATCTTCAGGGAAATGGTAATTTACCTTAAAGGAGATCGGTGATGATACCGGTAATTATGGCAGGCGGTTCTGGTACACGGTTGTGGCCGTTGTCCAGAGAATTATACCCCAAACAATTTTTGGCTTTAACCTCCGAACAGACCATGCTCCAGGCCACGGTTTCGAGGTTTGCCGGTCTGGAAGGGGCTGAAAACCCCATTGTCTTGTGTAAAGACGAGCATCGTTTTTTGGTTGGCGAGCAACTGCTGCAGATCGGGGTGGAAGCCGGGGCCATAATCCTGGAGCCGGTCGGGCGCAATACCGCCCCTGCAGTGGCTGTTGCCGCCCTGCAGGCCGTAGTCTGCGGTGATGATCCTGTTCTGCTGGTTCTGCCCTCCGATCATGTCATCAACGATCAGGAAAGCTTTCAGCAGGCAGTTTCGGTCGGCGAAAAATTGGCGGAGGCCGGCAGCTTGATCACCTTCGGCATCGTGCCGGGTTGCCCCGAGACCGGTTATGGCTATATCAGGAGTGGCGATGCTCTGGCTGAAGATGCCAAGGCCTTTCGGGTGGCCAGTTTCATTGAAAAGCCTGATCTGCAAACAGCCCGGCAATACCTTGACTCCGGCGATTATCTTTGGAACAGCGGCATGTTCATGTTTAAAGCTTCTGTCTTGATCACTGAGTTGGACAAGTTTGCTCCGGAGATTATGACGGCCTGCCGGGCCGCTTTCGAGCAGAAGCGTTTTGATCTGGATTTTGTCCGTCTCGACCGGGAGGCCTTCAGTCTTTGTCCGGCTGATTCGATTGACTACGCGGTCATGGAAAAGACCAGCGCAGCGGTGGTTATTCCCCTCGACTGTGGTTGGAGTGATGTCGGTTCCTGGGCCTCCCTCCACGAGGTTAGTGACAGTGATGAGTCTGGCAATGTCATCAAGGGCGATGTGATTGCCCAAGATACCAGCGGCTGCTACCTCAGGTCCGAGAGCAGGCTGGTGACGACGGTAGGACTGCGGGACCATATCGTTATTGAAACATCGGATGCGGTTGTGGTAGCGCCTCGGGACAGAAGCCAGGATGTTAAATCTATTGTTGAGCAGTTACGGGCCGATAACCGTACCGAGGCCTCGTTGCACCGTCGGGTCTACCGCCCCTGGGGATCTTACGAGGGGGTTGACTCGGCGGACCGTTTCCAGGTCAAGCGGATCACGGTCAAACCGGGAGCTAGTCTCTCCCTGCAGATGCACCATCATCGGGCCGAGCACTGGGTGGTGGTCAGCGGTACTGCTAGGGTTACGGTTGGTGATAAAGTTATTACTGTCAGCGAGAATCAGTCAACTTACATTCCGGTTGGCGAAAAACATCGCCTGGAAAATCCTGGGATTATCGCCCTTGAGTTGATCGAAATCCAGACTGGGGCCTATTTGGGAGAAGATGATATTGTTCGCTTTGATGATGTCTATGGTCGCTAGGACTAAAATAACTGATTGGTTATAAATGTGGTGGAGGATGCTGGTTCCCTGAGAACCGGCTGTAGAGATTGGAAGTCTGATCAGGTCGGAACTGTTGCCTACTTTTTCTGATAAAAATACAAAAGGGGCTGAGATTAATTTTTCAGCCCTTTTTGTATTTGAGTGTATCTGAAATCTATACCTATGTTCCGTCGCCATTAGTATAGAACGATCCTGTTCATTATTTTACATTTGGTGTGACACTTCTTGCTGATCTGGGTGACTTCCAGTTTCGGGCATGGGCGTCACCGACAATACCGTGTTTTGGTTTTACTGTAACTAAGTCGACCGGTTCCTTGTCGGTGGCGGTGGCATGGCTGTCATTGATTGAGATTATCTTTGCCATGATTTCACGGCCTTGCCATTATTGGGAAAAAGATTTAGCTCTTTGCTCAAGGAGATCGAATATTCAGAATAACATAGTTATTTATTCCACCACTAAATCGGTGCTCAGATAACGTTCGCCGGTATCCGGGAGAATCACTACTACGTTTTTACCACTGTTCTCTTTCCGGATCGCCACCTGCAGGGCCGCCCAGGTTGCCGCACCTGAGGAGATCCCGCACATGATACCTTCTTCTTTGGCCAGGCGCCGG
>DAOVJK010000238.1 GCA_030673265.1 Pseudomonadota bacterium
AGTTTTTTACTCCCTCATTTCTCAGGTAAGGCACTGAGGATGTTGTCTTGAGGAACGGGAGCAATCTTTGGCTAAGTAGAGAGGATATCGTGCTTTCGTGGGGGTAAAGTAAACTAAGACTCCGAATGACAGGGTGTTGGCGCCAGACATTCTTCTCTTGTCATCTCGACCGGCGAGGCTGGAGAGATATTGTCTTTATGGTTGTGTATCGCTATATCCGGATAAGTTCCCCCTCATCCATCCTAACTTAATCCATCTCCTGGAGCTCTTGCTGTCTGGCAATTTCAAAAAGTATAATACCTGCCGCCACCGAGGCATTCAAGGAATTAATTTTCTTTCCCATAGGTATCTTAACCAGAAAATCACATTGTTTTCTGACCAGTTTCCGGATGCCCTTGCCCTCAGAACCGATAACCAGGCAGGTGGGGCCGGAAAAATCAGCTTCGTAAATTGTCTGTTGCCCTTCGCCTGCAGCGCCGAATATCCAGTATCCAGAGTCTTTGAGGGTGCGCAAAGAATCTGATAAATTGGTGACCCGACATATTTTTATATGGGCCAATGCTCCGGCAGCCACCTTGACCACGGTGCCGGTTATTTGTGCAGCCCGATCTTTGGGGATCAGGATGCCGACGGCTCCCGCAGCGGCGGCCGATCGGATGATAGCTCCCAAATTGTGCGGGTCACTGATTGAGTCCAGGGCCACTAATAAGGAAGGTTGTCCTTTGAGCAGCTCCGTAAGGTCAACGGTCTGGTGGCCTCTTATTCTGGCCAATACTCCTTGGTGATTCGGGTTGGCTTCACCAGGGATCGTGATTTTGGCGACGCTGCCAATTTTGATCCTGTGCTTTTCGGCCAAGTTGATTATGGCCTGCAGTTTTTTTGCAGAACCTGATTGTTGGATGGATATTTCCCCGATTTGTTCCGGGGCGTTATGCAATATTTCCAGGATAGGGTGAATGCCCCAAATAAGTATTTCGCGGGAATCGGCCATGGGATCAGCTGCCTATAAACTCAGGGACAGGGAGGCCGGAACGGTTTCGTTTGGCGCGGCTTCGTGCGGCCAGGATTACCGCCTTGACCATTTCAATCGCCTCGTCAAGTTCATCGTTGATGATCACATGGTCGTACAGATCCAGGCTGGCCATCTCCTTGAGAGAGTTTTCCAACCGGAGTCTGATGGTTTCTTCGGTATCAGTCGCCCTGCCGGTGAGTCTCTTCTTAAGTTCCGCCAAAGAGGGAGGGACGATAAAAATAGTTACCGGGTGGATGTCTTTGTTGGCCTTGATCTGCCGGGCGCCTTGCACATCAATGTCCAGAATGACATCTGTGCCGGAGTCAAGTTGACTAATAACCGCCTTCAAACTGGTCCCGTAGAGATTGCCATGCACTTCGGCAAATTCAAGAAATTCGTGATTATTTCGCATTCTGGTAAAATCGGCCCGGTTCACAAAATGATAGTCCTGACCGTCAATTTCACCGGCACGGGGCGGCCTGGTGGTGTGTGATACGGAGAATGACAGGGCCGGCAGATCGGCCATGACCGGCTTCAGGATAGTTGTCTTGCCGGCCCCGGAAGGGGCAGAAACAATGTATAGTTGACCGTTGGTCATCAGCCCTCCTCTGTAGTGGTCGGGTCAACATATGAGGCTGAGGAGAATCGTTGGGTAAGGGTTTCCGGCTGCACGGATGAGAGAATGACATGGTTGCTATCGGTGATGATTATGGAACGGGTTCTCCGGCCTTCGGTGACATCAATGATCTTCTTCTGGTCTCGGGCTTCGTCCTTAAGCTTTTTCATTGGCGATGATTTTGGGTTGACGACTGCGATGACGCGACCGGAAACCACCGAATTGCCGAAACCTATATTGATCAGACGCTGGTCCATCTGTTGCCTCCATTACTCAAGATTTTGTACCTGCTCACGCATCTTTTCAAGCTCGTTTTTTATCTCTACGGAAAGATAAGCTACCTCGGCATTGGTTATTTTGGAGGCAAGGGTGTTTATCTCTCTAAGGAATTCCTGGAGCAGAAAGTCAAGTCGCCGACCAGTCGGTTCATCAAGGTTGAGGAAGTTTGTAAACTGGCTTATGTGGCTCTGTAATCGGACCAGCTCTTCGGTAACATCGGCTTTGTCGACCATGATTGCCACTTCCTGGGCCAATCTGGCTTGATCAAGTGCCACTCCAGCCAGCAGGGTGTCTAGACGTTCTTCCAGGGTCGATTTCTTCTCGGCAATCAGCTGCGGGATCATTCCTGTAATTTTTTCGGCAGCCTCGGCGACCTTGGCAAGGCGGCTGACCAGATCTTCCTTCAGGTTGCCGCCTTCCGTCTGGCGCATTTTCGTGCAATCATCAAGTGCGGACTTGAGGGCCTGTTGGATGCCGTTTGACCAGATCTCGTCAAGGTCTTCTTCCTGGTTTACCGAAGAAATTATATCGCGGTAGCTGGCGATCATGGCCAGGTCGGGCGGGGAATTCAAGCCGAGCTCTTCATTTAATTCCTGTAGGCAGCGTTGGTATTGCCGGGCAAAAGCGAGGTCAGTTTTGAGTAATATCGTGCCCTCATCCTCACCGTTATAGATGATGTTTACATCAATATGGCCCCGATTGAAGGAAGAACTAATTTCTTTTTTTATGCGCTCCTCAAGGGCGCCGTACTTGCGCGGTAGTCTGATCTTTATATCGCAGAAACGGTGGTTGACCGATTTAACTTCGGCGGTCCAGGTCCGGGAGTTGGCAGCATACTCACCCCGTCCGAATGATGTCATACTCAGTGGTCTGATCATGATAAAGTTCCAATTATTTCTTGTCGGGATGTAGTGGCGGTTCCCAGCTTTCCGACGACAATACCGGCAGCCTGGTTGGCAACCATTGCCGCTTCTTCGAAAGAAAGCCCCGCTGCTCTGGCAAGGGACAGGGAGGCGATGACTGTGTCGCCTGCCCCTGTGACATCAAAAACTTCCTTGGCTACAGTAGGGATGAGAAATGGTTTTTTACCTCGCTCAAAAAGAGCCATGCCCGCCTCACCTCTGGTGATAAGAAGGGCATCTACCTTGAGTTTTTCCTGAATGATCCGGGCCGCCTTTGCCAGGCTTTCTTCATCGGTGATCTCAACTCCAGACATTAATTCAGCTTCATGGCTGTTGGGGGTAAGAAGGGTCGCTCCTTGGAATCGTTCGATGTTTTTCGGTTTTGGATCGACAATTACCGGGATGTCCGGTCTGGATTTCAGCTTTGCCATCAACGAGTCCATCAGGCTACCACTTATAATACCCTTATTGTAATCGGAAATGATCACTGCCTGAAAAGAAGAGATCTGCTTGTCGATGAAGTTGAGCAGGTTGTCAAAATTCTCTTGCTGCAGCTCGCCGGTCTTTTCACGATCGAAGCGCACCACCTGTTGGTGTTGCGCGATTATGCGGGTTTTTTTGGTAGTTGGCCGGTTGGCGCTTCTGACGATTCCGTTGGTGGGAGAACCGAGTTCTTCAAGTAAACCGAGAAGATGATCGCCCATAATGTCTTGGCCGATTAAGCCACAGATGGTGGCTTTGCCGCCCAGAGCGTAGATATTGTTCAGGACGTTTGCGGCACCGCCAAGCAGTAAATTTTCCCCGGTTACATTGACCACCGGCACCGGTGCTTCCGGGGAAATCCGGCTTACCGATCCCCAGATAAAATGGTCGATTATTATGTCGCCGATAACGAGTATGTTAGTCTCAGGGAATCTGGCGAAAACCTTTTTGATTTTTTCCTGCATATTGCTGCTCACTTTTTGTCCTTATCGGCAGAGCCGTTTAACTTGGCTGAAAATAGTTGTGTAAGTTGTAATCACAATAAGATAACCGGTGAATTATGACCGCTCCCTGTTTGGGCTGGCGAGGAGATACTCAGCACTGACTTTTTCCTCTGAACGCCAGGTCCTGTCAAGTATAAAATATGTTTTTGCGCCTTTCAGGGTTCTGGCAGCGCTTAGTTTCCTGCCTCACGGAGAAGGTCATCGGCAAAGTTCAATTTAGCAGTTAAGATATCAGCCATTTAGTTTTGTCTGATTAATCTGTTATGGGGCTTTTGATTACTTTCACCTATCAAATATCTTTATCCTGCTAGTTTCAGGGTAGATACGGTGCCGGGCCGCTGTCCATCAACTGGCTGACAGGCTGCCAGCCAGCGAAACTTGTCGGGAGGATTCCTGTCGATCGATATCCCCAGGCAATTACCTGGACACCAGCATTCTTGCTGCCCAGTCCGGAGGAAGTGATCGGTACGTCCTTACTGGCAGGGAATTTCATCCTGTTTATGGCAGGGTCGCTACTGAAATGGTGACACTACCCTAAATGCGCCCGTTTATTATATCCTCGGCGGGGCGCAGGTCAATTAATAGGTGGGGAATGCCTTTAGCACTTGCTTTCTTGAACCAGTTGATATCGATCAGCACATATTCAGTCCTACTTCAGTCGGGGTATGCAGCAGCGTAAAGTTCCACATTGTTATAGCCAGAACTCCTGGCTTTTAAGAAGGCGTAACTCAAGCAATTGGTGTTACCGTAAAATTAGCGTTGTGTCATGATCTTCAGGTAGATGTTGAACTTTCTTTCTCAAAGAAAGGGGCGGGCATCGGGATGGCACCGGGGAGGTGTCCTTCCTCGAATTTATTTGCCGGCCTGACAGCGTCTATCTTGACGGTCTGATTTGTTATGATTTTTTTAAGACATCTTTTGTGATTATTTCGGTTGGCTGCAAGATGCCGAGGAGGTCGAATCTGGTGATTTAGGTGGCCATCTTTTCATCAGTTATTTCGATGAAATTGATTTTGTACCCTCTTTTCCTTTAATTACCGAGGCCATCGAATGATTCTATCTTCTTTATCCCGCATATTTAACCAGTCGAGATGCCGGATAGGCAAAGTATGATGTTTTCAGCTATACTTTAGTATGCTGAAAGCCTTATACAGCAGACTATACGGATATATCGGCTGGCCCGCAGGGGGAGTAATTTCGAAGTCTGCGCTATCTGAA
>DAOVJK010000286.1 GCA_030673265.1 Pseudomonadota bacterium
AAATACTCATGAAATATGCGGGCTAATAGTCATCGCCCAGACAGATCCCGATATCCCTGGCAGTCATGATTTTATCGCTGTGGAGTGGCACCTTTTTTCTTTGCTTGATTGCCTCGGCAAGGGGGACAGTCTCCATCTCGCCGTTAACCAGCGCCACCATCTGGTCGAATTGATTGTTTTCCGCCATGCGGACGGCTGCCGCGCCAAAGCGCAGGGCCAGAAGCCGGTCGAAGGTGGTGGGGGAACCGCCGCGCTGGAGATGGCCGAGGACCATGGATCTGGTGTCCTTGGCGGCGCAGGTCCTGACTTTTGACGCGACCCATTCGCCAATGCCGCCGAGCAGGAGCTCCTGTCGGCCGACTTCGCATTGACCATCTGTTTTGTGGATCTTACCCGATTCGTGGGCACAGGCGCCTTCGGCGACCACAATAATGGCATAATGTTTGCCGTGTAATTCGTTGTCAGAAATCTTGCGGCAGATGCTCTCGATATTAAAGGGAATCTCAGGAATGAGAACGACGTCGGCGCCGCCGGAAATTCCTGAACTGAGGGCAATCCAGCCGGAATCCCGGCCCATAACCTCCACGACCATGACTCGGTCATGGGATTTTGCGGTTGAGTGGAGCTTGTCTATGGCCTCGGTAGCGGTAGAGACGGCGGTGTCAAAGCCAAAGGTCATCTGGGTTGCTTCAAGATCGTTGTCGATGGTTTTTGGCACGCCGATTACCGGCATGCCCTTCTCTGTGGCAAACTGGTGCGCTATTTCGAGGCTGCCGTCCCCGCCGACCGCGATGTGACAGGCAAAACCCATTCTGGTGAAATTGTTCATGACCCGCTCAGATACATCACGGATCTGAATTTCTCCGGCGAGATTCTCGATTGGCATGGCAAAGGGGTTGCCCTTGTTGGTTGAGCCAAGGATGGTTCCGCCGGTTGGGGTGATGTCCGCCACGTTTTCACTGGTCAGTCTGACCAATTCATCCGGATCAAGCAAGCCCTTATAACCGCTGCGACTGCCATACACCTCCCACTCCCTGGCCAACGAGGCCTTTACCACGGAATATATTACAGCATTGAGCCCTGGGGCATCACCGCCGCCGGTTGAAATCACGATTTTTTTCATGCATGGTCCCCTTAAAGCACTTTAAGAAATAGAATTTGGATTCATTAAATAACTTATCAGAAAATGGCTGTAGCATTAAGAAAAAAAGAAATTCCTGAGTGGTAAAATATTTCAGGATTTTCTTGTACTCCATCATTGACAGTTTTAAATAGGGTTCTTAAAGTGCTATTATAACATACCGTAATTTTACGGTGTTGGCTGGTCGGCTGTTGTCTGTCCTCGGTAGTTAACGGGGGTGTTGATCTTATTTGCTTAGCCTTTAAACTTTTTTTAATATTATTAATATTTTACGGAGGAATCGGAAATGCTGGAAGTTACTGAACTGGCGATTACTAATCTGAAGTCCTACATGGAGCAGAATAGTGTTGACTCTGCTCTGCGTGTGGCTCTTATGCAGGGCGGCTGAAGCGGCCCCTCATTGGGATTGGCTCTGGATGAGTCAAAAGAAAACGACACAAAGATTGAGGAAGGTGGGATCACCTTTCTTGTTGATAACGATCTCATGACATCTTGTGGTGAGATCAAGGTTGATTTTATGGAGAGCGGCATGCGCTCCGGCTTCTCCATCACATCCAAAATTCCGGTGGCCGGCAGCAGCAGCGGCGGCGGTTGTAGTAGCGGTGGCTGCAGCTCCGGTGGTTGTGGTTGATCTGAGAGCTGTTAGTGTTAGAGAATTGCTAAGCCCCTTGACTTTTGAAAGTCAGGGGGCTTTTTTTGTAGTGGGTAGACGTGCCGTAGTTTTCAAGGAGAACAGGAGATGGCAGCTCAAGAAGAGGCGGGGCGGATGAACGATAAACAGGGCCAGGCTTTGATTCGCCTAGTCAGAAAGACCATTATGGAAAAACTGAAGCTTCCTGTCCCGTCACTGCTAGAAGCTTCATCGGCGGATTATTGGCTTGCCCGGGGTTTTCAGGATAAACGAGGGGTTTTTGTCACCTTGCACCGGGCCGGCCAGTTGCGGGGCTGTATCGGCAGTCTGGCTCCAGCGGCATCCATTGTCGAAGGGGTGAGGGGTAATGCCATAAATGCCGCCTTTAATGACTCCCGCTTTAGCCCCGTTACGGCTGAAGAATTTGCAGAGATTGACGTGGAGGTAAGTATCCTCTCTGCGGTCCAGCCTTTATCTTATGATGGCGCGGATGATCTTCTTGCCGGTTTACGTCCCGGTATTGATGGGGTCATCATCAAAAAAGGTGCGGCCTCGGCCACCTTTTTGCCCCAGGTATGGGAACAGTTGCCTGGAGCTGAGGGGTTTCTGTCACACCTTTGCCAGAAAGCCGGGTTGCCGGCCGATGAATGGCGGCGGGGAGAGCTGGAGGTGAGTATCTACCAGGTCCAGTGTTTTACCGAGGAGAGGCGGGTCTCGACCTGAAATTGTTTTAAGCGCTGTGACAATTTTCTGATGAAATAACAGAGCTGTTTTTCTCTAATTGCTAGCTTACCCTGGGCAATAAGGGTTAATTGTTTACTCTGGTGTAGCTTGTTGGGTGCTGCTGAACTGCCGCAAATATGGTAATATTTTATAATGGTTTTGAAAGAGAAAATGTCTGCCGGCAATGCAACCTTGATCAGATTTGCATCCGTGGTCTCGGTGATTGTCGCGCTGCTCCTGATCGGGGTGAAATCCTGGGTTTGGACTCTTACCGGTTCGCTGAGTGTTCTGGCCTCAATGGTCGACTCCCTGCTGGATGGGGCCGCTTCGCTGATCAATATGTTGGCGATCCGTTATTCCCAGAAATCGGCCGACAGTGAGCATCCGTTCGGCCACGGTAAGGCTGAATACCTGGCCGGCCTCGGTCAGGCCCTGTTCATTGCCGGTTCCGCCCTGTTCATTATCATGCAGGCCCTGGGACGTTTTGCCGATCCCCAGCCGCTGGAATCCACCGGTTTCAGCATTGGGGTTATGGTTTTTGCGGTATTTGTTACCGCCGGGTTGGTGATTTTCCAGCGTAAGGTAGTGGCTCGGACCGGCAGTATGGCCATCAAGGCTGATTCTTTACACTATGCATCCGATCTGTTCACCAACCTGGGTACGGTGCTGGCCCTGGTTCTGGCCTGGATGGGTTGGTCCGGGCTTGACCCGTTTATTGCTATTCTGATTGCTTTGGTGGTCCTGTTCAATGCCTGGCAGATTGCTTACGACTCTGTTCAATTCCTCCTCGATTGTCATTTGTCTCCGGAGGTCGAAGAACAGATTTCCCGCCTTGCGATGAAACATCATGGGGTTGAAGGGGTCCATGATATCCGGACCCGCCGTTCCGGTCAGACCCAAATAATCCAGCTTCATCTTGAGATGCAAGGGAGTATGCTCTTGGCCGAATCGCACAGGGTGGCCAAGGAAGTCGAGGCTGATATCCACAATGCTATCCCGGCAGCAGATATCATAATTCATCAGGATCCGGTCGAGGGGGATGAGTAGGTGGGAACCAATCCCGGTGAAAGCACTGTACTGCGTAGTTTGGCCGTATCTGTCGGCGCGGCCGGTTGCGCGATGCTTTGCTTGCGCACTGTCCGTCTTCTAGGCGTCGCTCTTGCGTTTGCTCTGAAGAAACGCGGTGATGATGCAAATATAAGAGAAAAACCTCTTTTGGATAACCAGACAAGACCGCCCGAAAATACGAAGTGAAGATTGAATCGATTGGGGTTGGGTGTGAATATTTTGGGTGCTGACAGCTGTTTTGTCTGGTATTGCTCTAATAATATGGATGTTGCCGATTATTTTTTATAAAAAGATTCTCACGTCGAAGACTTTATTAAAGATTGTCGGCAAGATCCTTCCCGGGGGGGCTGTGTAGCTGAAAGCTGTCTATGCCATATGTTGTAGGAGGGGGAATATGTTTAGTATGAGGCTTGTGCAGTTTGTCACCATTGTTTCAATGGCAGTGTTTTTTGTTTTTGGTGCCGGAGGCAGTGCTAATGCAGCGGTAATAGGAT
>DAOVJK010000100.1 GCA_030673265.1 Pseudomonadota bacterium
AGGGGTGCTATACGGATATATCGGCTGGCCCGCAGGGTGAGTAGTTTCGAAGTCTGCGCTATCTGAAAAACAAACCATGTATTTCATTTGGTACAAACTGTGACCTTGATATTCCACAGCAAACCAAAGATTTAACACACAAGTACAATCAGTTAAAATGACTTTTCAGAAATACTCATGAAATATGCGGGTTAGGTGGTGCCCTGACTTCGCAGAAAAACTGCTTGGTGAAATAGAAGTTTAGTTCCATTGGCTACTAATCTGTAACCATACTTAACAAGAGATGTTTGGCCGGCCAGCAAATCTGCCGGTAAATTCCCGTCTGACTACCAGGCACTTATGACTTAACTGCTTGGTATTAATGGATTATAGAGCGTTCATTCCCTCCGGCACTTCTCCAGAAGAGCCAGTGATTAAAAACTAGAAGCAAGCACTTAAAGAGACTTTATATTAATCTTGCATTTTAATAGTCAAAAAATTATGATATTTGATTTATTTCTTGGGCTGTCAGTATAGTTAGACAGTCACCCTTACTTTTTTCTTTTCAGGAGTTTTATACTGCAATGTGGGAATATACCGACGAAGTAAAACAGCATTTTCTGTCCCCCAAAAATGTCGGTGAGATCGAAAACGCCAATGCAATCGGGGAGGTCGGTTCACTTGCCTGTGGCGATGCCCTGAAGCTGACCCTCAAGGTTGATGAGAACGAGATCATCACCGATGCCATGTTTCAGACCTTCGGTTGCGCCAGTGCCATTGCCTCTTCTTCGGTTCTGACCGAACTGGTCAAGGGCATGAGTCTTACCGAGGCGGCCAATGTATCCAACGAAGATATCGCCGAGGCCCTGGGCGGTCTGCCTAAAGAGAAGATGCACTGCTCAGTCATGGGTCGTGAGGCTCTGGAAGCTGCTATCGCCAACTATCGCGGCATCGCCCTGCCGATGGCTGAGGGCGAGGTGGTCTGTGAGTGTTTCGGGGTCACCGACCTCGAGGTGAAAAGGGCCATCCAGGAAAGTAATTTACAGACGGTTGAGGAGATAACCAACTTCACCAAGGCTGGCGGGGGCTGTGGTAAGTGCCACGACCGGCTTGAAGAGCTGATCCATGAAGTCAGGAAAGATGCTGTTCAGCCCGTCATCCCCGACCAGAGGCCCAAACGGATCACTAACATCCAGAAGATCAAGATGATCGAGGATGTCCTGGAAAGGGAGATCCGGCCGACTCTTCGTAAAGACGGCGGTGATATCGAGCTGATCGATGTCGACGGCGATTTTGTCACGGTTTCTTTGCGAGGCTCCTGCAGCAGTTGTCTTAAATCACAGACCACTCTGAAGGAATATGTTGAAAAGAAGCTGCGGGAGCAGGTTCTTGATACCCTGGTGGTTGAGGAGGATAAGGCATGATTTCCGAAGCGACCGACAGAATCGTTTATATGGACAATAACGCCACTACCAGGGTAGCTCCCGAGGTGGTTGCAGAGATGATGCCGTATTTCTCGGATCTCTATGGCAATCCCTCCAGCATGCATACCTTCGGCGGTCAGGTGGGTAGCAAGGTTGCCGAAGCCCGCCGGAAGATCGCAACCTTGATCGGCGCAACCCCTGATGAGCTGATCTTTACCAGTTGCGGCACCGAGAGTGATTCCACCGCCATTTTATCCGCCCTCCAGGCTTTGCCGGAAAAACGGCATATCGTCACGACCCGGGTAGAACATCCGGCGGTTAAGCATCTTTGTGAAAATCTCGATAAATTGACCGGCCATAAGCATAAAGTAACCCAGTTAATGGTTGAAAGCGATGGCACCATTGATCTGCAGAAGTATGAGGAAAGTCTTACCGACGAAACGGCCATTGTCAGTATCATGTGGGCCAACAACGAGACCGGGGTGATTTTTCCGATTGAGAAGATGGTGGCTATTGCCAAAAAGCGGGGAATCCTCTTTCATACCGATGCGGTCCAGGCGGTAGGCAAAATTCCGATCAATCTGGCCGAGGTGCCGGTTGATTTTCTGTCGATATCCGGTCATAAACTTCACGCTCCCAAGGGCGTTGGCGTTCTCTATGTCCGCAAGGGTACTCCTTATGTACCTTTCCTGATCGGTGGCCACCAGGAACACGGCCGCCGGGGAGGCACCGAAAATGTCGCCTCAATTATCGGCCTTGGCAAAGCCTGTGAGCTGGCCGCAACCCAAATGAAAGATGAGAACACCAGGGTCAGGGCCCTTCGTGACCGGCTTGAAGAGGCGCTGATGAAAACTATTCCCCGGTCGCTCCTCAATGGTCACAAGATCGACCGGCTGCCCAATACCAGTAATATCAGCTTTGAATTTGTTGAGGGTGAGGCCATCCTGCTCCACCTGGACCGTTTCGGCATCTGTGCTTCTTCCGGTTCGGCCTGTACCTCCGGGTCTCTGGAGCCTTCCCATGTTTTAAGGGCGATGGGGGTGCCGTTTACGGCGGCCCACGGTTCGATTCGCTTCAGTCTCAGCGTCTATAACACGGAGGAAGATGTCGATTACATAATTGAACACCTGCCGCCAATCATCGCCGACCTGCGGATCATGTCGCCTTTCTGGGCGGAGGCGATGAAGCAAGAGGCTGAAGCGGGAAATTAATTAAAGTAAGTTACAGATAATTGAGCCAGCGAGACTCTCGAATCCAGGGGGCCGGCGTCAGAATCCGGTGTAACACCTTAATGGCAACTGGATAAAGACTGCTTAATTATGAAAAACAAGGGGAAATAAATGAAAGTTATCCCGGCATCTTTTGAGATCCAGGACGATCTTGATCGGCAATCACTTGCCGTCCGGATTGAGGCCTGCGGGCGGATCTGTTATAAAAGTGAAGATAAAATTGAAGCCGGCTCCACAGAACCATTTATCGAAAAAATCTTAAAGCATGGCCATAACTCTGTTACCGAAATGGCCGTTATTACCCTTAGAATAAAAATTGACTCCGAGAAGCTTGCGGCCCAGTTTTTTAATTGTCAGCCTAGATTCGTGCAAATTGATCGTCATGGCAGAGATGAACTGCTGATTACCGGTAGTGTTCGGGCCTACCGTGAACTTTACAGAGAGCACGGCAACGTTAAACTGATCAAGGCGATTACCGGTTATCTGGCCAAGAAGCAGCCGCTTTTCTTCAAGGACATTGTCCCTAAGCGGGGGGTGATACCACAATCCGGGGTCATTGTCGAAAAGGTGTCTCTGGCAGAAGTTGATGAATTACCGGCCGATTCCCTGGCCAAACACCGTTATTTAGGAGTCAAGTTCTACACCAATCGGGCTGTGACCCATGAAATTGTCCGCCATCGGCCCTGTTCATATCTCCAGGAGAGCCAACGTTATTGTCGCTACAGTGAAGACAAATTCGATTCCCAGGTGACCTTCATTAAACCGATGTTCTACAAAGAAGGTTCCGAGGATTATAAACTCTGGCAGCAGGCGATGGAGGATACCGAGAAAATCTACCTGCAACTCCTTGAAACCTCATCTCCCCAAGCTGCCCGGACAGTATTGCCCAACTCCTGCAAGACCGAGATTATTGTCTATTGCAACCTGCTTGAATGGCTACATATCTTCAAACTACGTACCACTCCGGCCGCCGAACCCTCGATGCGGGAAGTGATGATTCCGCTGCTTAAAGAGTTTGCTGAGCGTTACCCTTCAGTTTTTGGGGGAGATGTTGTTTAGAGAATCGGGATCCAGCCTGGTTTGATGATTTTGTTTTGTAACCGGTTTAGCCCGGTTAATTTTTTAGAAGTTCAACTTTTATGGTTATAGCTAATTGGCAGTTTAAAATGAATTGAGGAGGTTTGTTATGGTATTAGATCCAACCAAACATGCGGACTGGGAGATTGCGGAAGAAGCTGAAAGCCGAATGAAAACCGTCTATGAGCTTGGCGAGCAGCTTGGCCTTAAACAGGAAGAATTGCTGCCCTACGGGCATTATATCGGCAAGCTTGACTACCGCAAGATCATGAATCGGCTCGGTGACAAGCCTGATGGCAAGTATGTTGATGTAACCGCCATCAGCCCGACCCCTCTGGGCGAGGGTAAATCCACCTGTGCCATGGGTCTGGTTCAGGGTCTCGGCAAGCGCGGTAAGAGCGTGGTTGGTGCCATCCGTCAGCCTTCCGGCGGACCGACCATGAATATCAAGGGCAGCGCCGCCGGCGGCGGCTTGGCCCAGTGTATTCCGCTGACCCCTTTTTCTCTGGGACTCACCGGTGATATCAACGCCATCATGAACGCCCATAACCTGGCCATGGTCGCGGTAACCTCCCGGATGCAGCATGAAAGCAACTACTCCGACGAGATCCTGACCCGCCGCGGTCTGAAACGGCTCGATATTCACCCCAAAAAGGTGGAGATGGGCTGGATCATGGACTTCTGTGCCCAGTCCCTGCGGAATATCACCATCGGCCTCGGCGGCAAGATGGACGGCATGACCATGCAGTCCAAATTCGCCATTGCCGTTAGTTCCGAGGTAATGGCTATCCTGGCCATTGCCAATGACCTGAAAGATATGCGGGAAAGAATGGGTAAGATCGTGGTTGGTTATGACCGCAATGATCGCCCGATCACCACCGAAGATCTCGATGTGGCCGGCGCCATGACCGCCTGGATGGTTGAGGCCATCAATCCTAACCTGATGCAGACCCTCGAAGGTCAGCCGGTAATCGTTCATGCCGGACCTTTCGCCAATATCGCCATCGGTCAGTCTTCCGTTATCGCCGATCGGGTCGCCCTGAAGGTTGCCGGTTACAACGTTACCGAGTCCGGCTTCGGCGCTGATATCGGTTTTGAAAAATTCTGGAACCTCAAATGCCGTTTCAGTGGCAATAAGCCCAACTGTGCGGTTGTTGTCGCTACCATCCGGGCTCTTAAGTGCCACGGTGGCGCGCCGATTCCGGTCCCGGGCAAACCGATGCCTGAAGAGTACGGTAAAGAGAACGTCGGTTGGGTTGAAGAGGGTTGTAAGAACCTTCTCCATCATATCAAAACCGTTAAAAAGGCCGGAATCAATCCGGTTGTCTGTATTAACGCCTTTTACACCGACACCGATGCCGAGATCAAAGCGGTCCGGAGAATCTGTGAAGCAGCCGGTGCTCGGGTTGCTCTGTCCAGACATTGGGAGAAGGGCGGCGAAGGCGCACTTGAATTTGCCGACGCGGTTGTTGATGCCTGTGAAGAGCCTAATGACTTCAAGTTCCTCTACGAGCTTGATACCCCGCTCAGCGAACGGATTGATAAGATCGCCAAAGAGGTTTATGGCGCTGACGGGGTTTCTTACTCGCCAGAGGCCAAGACCAAACTGGATAGGATGGAGGCTGATCCGGAACTTAAAGAGATGGGTACCTGTATGGTTAAAACCCACCTCAGCCTTTCCCATGATCCGACCAAGAAGGGTGTACCCACCGGTTGGACTCTGCCGATCCGCGATATCCTCACTTACAAGGGTGCGGGCTTCGTGGTACCGGTTGCCGGTGCTATCAGCCTGATGCCTGGTACCGCTTCAGATCCGGCCTATCGCCGCATCGATGTTGATTGTGAGACTGGTAAGGTAAAAGGAGTATTCTAGGCTCTAGAAAACAAAGCTGAGTTGAGTCGCATGTCGGCGCAAACCGATAAGCGAGGCCACGAGGCATCGAGACTTTTACCCCCCTCAAGGGGGATTGAACAGAACCATTACGGTATAAGTAGTGGATTATCAGAAAGGTCCGAGGGATTTCCCTCGGACCTTTTTTTATGGCAATAACAAGGCTCAACCAGAGGGTGATGCCCCCCAGCTTGACATTCTTAGGTATATCAACAAGAGGGGGTTAGTCTGAGCTGGATCAGGTACATCCATTACCCTGCTGCCAGGATTATTCAGTTTCTAAAAAAAGAAAAGGATGATTAAAGACCAGGCTCCGAGCATTATTGCAAGAGAGGCAAGTATGAAAAGATTATGCCGCTTTATATTTTTGTTCATTGTTGCATCTGCTCGGAGCCTTATTCAGCCAAGGCATTTTTTAGAAAAAAAAGGTGTTTCTCCGTTAGATTGCTTTAGAGCGTCTTTTCCAGGAATTTTTAAGCTGGTTGCCAATAATTAGTAAGGTGGTGTCCCCGGAATCCGGCCTGGAGGAGAAGGTGGGGCCTGGGTTCTTTCCCGAACCCACTCCGGGTCACATCCAGGAAAACTGTTGACGTTGGTCGAAGTAGACCCCCATTCCAGAGGTGGAGCGCCGCTTGACAGTGCCCTCGAGCATGACTACGGGATTTTTTGCGGGTATGTCGTCCATGAATAACGACATGAAGAATCTGGTTCCTTCCGGCATCGTCTGGTTGGTCATAAAGAAGGCGCCATCGCCGGAAATGTTCAGGGTTTCAATCTCTTGTCTGGGGGCGCCGGTAAAAGTCACGATCGCTCGCAGGGGGATATTGTAACGTTCCGTCATTCTCTTTTCCATGGTTCTCTCCTCAAGTAATAATTCAGCCTTTTTCCCTCTCACCACTATTTATTTTTTTCACAAAAAGAAAGGCAATGCAAGGAGCTTGTTCTGCTTTTATTAATTTACACCCACAGACCTAGCCCCAGAGGTTTAACAGCCCGGCTTAGGAAGAATTAAAGAGATGAGGTAATGGCTGGGTGCTCATTGGTAATTGGTTGTTTTGTTTGGGGGCGTGTTTAGAACCTGCTGCCTGCTGGCGGGGAGCTCGGCTTTTATAGCCTGACCCGGGTTGATTTTAGACAAGGGGAAAGGGCGATTTGCCCCTGGCAACATCTCTCTGTACAGCTACCTCGCAAAGGCTTGCGGTGCTTCTGGGGCAATCTCGACCTGCCAGGGTAGCATCCCCATATCGGTAAATGATTTTATGGGCCACTCATACATGCCACAGATTATTAGTGAGTTAAAAAAAAGGATTTTTATCTCTGGGTGACAATAATTGAGTCGGATGTCCCTGTAATTGTTGTTTTCGGTTAGATTGTTTTAGTTTTGGAAAATGAGAAGATATAAGCCAAGGGCAGACTTGCCCCCCCTTTTTTAGAGATAGGATTATATGATTTCAATACGCAGTTATAAACGCCGCCAGGGACGCATGATTACATCGCGGAAGCGCGCTTTGGATGAATTGTGGCTGGATTACGGCATCACGGAACAAGGGCCATTGGACCTGGATGGTTTGTTTGGCCGGCAGGCACCGTGTCATCTGGAGATTGGCTTTGGCATGGGAGATGCCCTGCTGGAGATGGCGCGCGCCCATCCGGAAAATAATTATCTGGGCGTAGAGGTGTATCTGCCCGGCATAGGTCAATTATTGCTGGATTTACGGGAAATGGGAATTACCAATGTCCGGATAGACCGGCGCGACGCCATGGAGGTCCTGGAGCTTCTCCCTGCTGGGAGCCTGGGGCGGGTTTCCCTGTTTTTCCCAGATCCCTGGCCCAAAAAACGCCATCAAAAAAGGCGCCTGGTTCAAGCTCCTTTTGTCGATAAATTACGGCGGGTCCTGGCGCCAGGCGGCCATTTTCATGCGGCCACCGATTGGGATGCTTATGCCCGGCAAATGCGCGGGATCATGGAAGCCGCCGACGGTTTCAGCAACTGGTCCGGTTCCGGGAATTTTTATCCCGGTCCCGTGGAACGCCCTTTGACTAAATTTGAAAAGCGCGGCCTGAGGCGGGGGCATGAAGTTAGAGATTTACTCTATGAGCGCATTTAACATAATAATATCCGGGCAGAGGGGGAGGGGGAATGAAACAATGCAATTACGCAAGCCTGCCCCCCAGCCCTTATTCATGATCTTCACTTTCGTTTTCTCGCTCTTCTCCTGGCTCACAGCAACCGCTATCAGGGTCCGAGCCTTTATCCGAGCAGGATGTTTTCCCGGTTACTATTGCTGACAGCAATACCGATTCCGGCCAGTATCACCAGAACCGGGAATAAGGGAAATTTTATGCCAAAAAATCCAAAACCACCCGCGAGTACCAGAATTACACCCAAAAAGGAAGAACAACGGCATATTCCGACGCCATAAAGATGACGGGCGATGTCGCCGGCGACCAGGATCAAGCCAAGGCCAAGAACCCAGGTGGATTTCGGGAGAGAGCCCTCAGTCTGCGGCCATAAAACGCCTATCATCACCAGGAAAGCTGCCAACGCCAGACCATTAATTTTACTCAATAGAGCCTTCTTTTTCGGATCTTCGATCTTTTCAGCCATGCAACAACATTTCATTTAATTGGCCTCCTTTATTGTTCCCGAACCTTGATCTGCCCGCATCTCAGGCAAGGGGTCTAAGTTGAGGAGGCAATTTTTTCAGGGGAAAAGTCAATAAAAGGGTTAAATCATCAGCTTTAAAGCAACTGGCCACTTTCTCCGTTTTTTCAGCCTGTGCCGGTCGAATCGTTTGCGAAAAAAACTTTGTCGGGTAGATTGGTCATGGTCATATATCAAGTGGGGTTTCGAGCTGGTGGTGCCAATAATTAGGAAGGTGTCTCCAGAATGATTTTTAGAGTTTTACAGGAGCGACAAGCATGAAAAGATTATTCTGTTTAATATTTTTGTTCATTGTTTCATGTGGGCAAAGCCCGGAACAGTTGTTTGAGACGGCTGAATTCGAGAGGCTGCAAACCAATTACCCCCATGCAACCGAACTTTACCAAGAGATCATCGAGAAGCACCCCAACAGCAAGTTTGCCGAAAGTGCCCGCAAAAGGCTCAGCGAATTTCAGGCAAGGCAGAGGGGGAATGGTGAGGCAAATGTTGAGTAGGGGAGAAGGGGAAGTCTTTTTGCTGGCACTGTCAAAAATAAAGACCTGACTGGATTCTTCCAAAAGCAAACACCCATGAAGAAACAGCACCTTATTACCTGTCCGATCTTTGTTAAAGAGCTGGCGGCGGTTTTGCCGGAAATAGCGGCTGAACCGACCGTTCGGTTAATGGCTTATAATGTCCATAGCAATGCCAAAACCATGGAAGAGGAACTGGCCAGTTCTATCGCAACGGCCCGGGCCGAGGGGGCGGCGATCTCTTTGCTGGTCGGCCAGGAATGCCAGGCCCTGCAACCGCTGAGCCAGATTGCCGCCAACTGTAACGGTTCATTGCCCGAGGGCCTGAACTGCCTCGAAATCATCCTGGGCCGCGAAAAGGCCCGGGCCATGCAGGCCAACCGCACCACGCTCATGACCCCGGCCTGGATCCGGATGATCAACAGCTCCATTGATGATGGTTACTGGACCGTCGAAGATGCCCGGATCAACCTCGGCCGCTATGAGCGGATCATCCTCCTGGATAGTGGCCTGGAACCGCTGGACGATGAGATGATTATGGAGTTCTTCGAACTGACCCAGGTTCCCATCGAGATTCTGCCGGTGACCCT
>DAOVJK010000078.1 GCA_030673265.1 Pseudomonadota bacterium
ATGGGTAAACTTGTAAATGATCTTGTCTCGAAAAATTGCACACCTAATTTAAGCTGTCAGCTCAAAAGCCTCTGGTGTCTGGTAATCGAGCCTTGAGTGGAGCCGCTGCCTGTTATAGTAAATCTCAATATAATCAAACACTGCCAGTTGTGCTTCCTTTCTAGTTCTGTACCGTTGACCATAGACCAGCTCGACTTTCAGAGTATGGTAAAAACTCTCCATTCAAGGCAGGATCAAAATAAATTTGTCCCGGTTTATTTCAAAATAAATCCGTCCCGGTTTAAACACTATACGAAACTCCAGCTGAATAGGTCTTCAAGCTATTGCTACCTTCCCCTCCGGCCAGTTGTCTGCTGCAGTATCTACTTGATGTCTCTTGAGCAAAACGCCTACAATCAAGATAGCGGGCCAACCTTTACCAGTTCCTCTTCGTTATCTGAAGCCGGACGAGTGGTTGGAGAAAAGCACTGGGCTAGAAGTCTCTGAGGTGAACCGATGTCTGCCGAAATCCACGACGTAATCATTGTCGGCACCGGCCCGGCTGGGCTGGGCGCCGCCTACGAACTTGTCGAAGCCCGACCTTCGCTAAAGATTCTCATGGTTGACAAGGGGAGTATCTGTTCGGGCGGCCTGCGCAACGACTGCAAGCAGAACTACACCTTTCCGATCGGCTTTGCCGAGAACTACTGGTCTAAAGGCGAGGCGGAAGAGTTACTCGAAAAAGTCGAAAATCATCTGCAGCCGAAAATCCTGCCCACCAGTCACCTTGAGACTTATCAGCAACGGGCGGCCAGGATAGGTGTTGAGATCGTTGCCGTCCGCCAGGCCCATGTCGGAACCGACCAAAGCAAAAAGCTGATCCACCGCCTTCTGGCCCGACTGGAGGAACTCGGGGTTGTCATCCGGCTGCGTACCGAAGTGTCGGATATCAGCGAAACGGACCGGGATGCGGCCATCGTCATCGACGGCAAGGAGATCCGGGGCCGCAAATTGATCGTGGCCCCGGGCCGCAAAGGTTTCAGCTTTCTGCAGGAAATCATGGAAAAAATGGGAATAACCTACGTCGATAACATCGTCGATGTCGGCGTCCGCCTGGAGACCCAGCAGGAGCGCTACCCGATTGTCGCCGATTATTACGACCCGAAGATCTATTTTCCCGATAACGTCCGAACCTTTTGCACCAACTCGGGCCATGCCCGGGTGATCCGGGAGAAATACCAGGATTTTTATCTGATCAACGGCCACGCCCTCTCCCGACAGCAGGCCGGCAACAATCTGGTCAACGTCGCCCTTCTGAAGACCATCCATCTCAAGGACCCGGTCAGAAGTGGCCAACAAATGGCGGTTTATCTCGGCCGACTGGCCAATGAAATCGGTGGCGGCAAGCCGCTGATGCAGCGGGTTGGTGATTTCCGGATGGGCAAACGGTCGAAGGAGGAAACCTTTAACCGGGATCTCTACGACTTCCCGCCTACCTGCCGGGTCACGGCCGGCGACCTGGGACTGGCGGTGCCAGCCAGAATCATGCGCCACCTCTGGACGGCCATGAAAAAACTCGACTCCATTGTCCCCGGCATCCTGCATCCCAGCACCATCATGTACTATCCGGAAATCAAGATGTACGCCAACAAACCGGTTTTCCGCGATGATTACTGTCGGGTGACCCGCCATCTCTACATGATCGGTGACGGGGCCGGTACCTCCCGCGGAATCACCGGGGCCTAGGCCAGCGGCATCAGAGCGGCTAGGGGAGTCCTCCAGGCAATCTGAGCCGCGCAGGTGGGCGAAATGATTAGCTTTAACCTGGGCAAGCGTGACCCCCAATACACAGATTCCGCACCAGTCACCCATCAGGTGCAAGGCGTTTGAGACTGGCAATTGATAACATCATTCACAACTGGCTGCCCAGCCCCGGCCCCTGTCCAACAAGATGGAGAGATGACCGCCCAGACAGCCTGCCAGGAGCCGGAAAGACGGTTCAAGGCCTTTCTCCGGTTGTTTTTGGTGCAGGGTGTCGTATAGAATTTGAATAGCAACACAAGAATTAACTCTGGAGAGGTCCTCACCTTTCAAGACAAAGGGGCAATGGATGGGTCATGAAAAGAGGTGTTTGAACGGGCTGGACAGATGGAGGGATCTCTGGTGAGACCGCCAAGCTGCTCTACAGCCCTGCTGGTGGCCCTGAGTATCCTCATTCTCCCTTGTTGGCTACCCCCTGCCCTTGCTGCTGAGGAAGTTGATCTGCGCGGCCTCTATTTGCCGGTCTATGTCTTGACGGAAAGAAGGCTGGCGGAGTTGAGCCATTACGCCAAGCAGGCGGGGGTCAACGCCTTTATTCTCCACGTCAAGGATCCGCGGGGCGGGGTCTTTTGGGACTCGCAGAACAGGATCGCCCGGCAAATCGGGGCGGTGCAGAGCGATTATTCGCTGGGCAAGGCCATTGCCACCCTGAAGAGGGAGGGTATCCGCCCCATTGCCAAAATCGATGTCTTTGCCGACAGCCTGCTGGCCAGCAGCCAGCCACAATGGGCGGTAATGGACAGCAAGAGCAAGGGACTGTGGGCAGACAAAAACGGCCGGCACTGGACCAATCCCTATGAGGAGGAGGTATGGGACTATAATATTGATCTGGCCCTGGAGCTGGTTGCTCTTGGCTTTGTTGAGATCCAGTTTGACTATACCCGTTTTCCCTCCAACGGCATCCTCCGCAATATCCACTACCCCAATGCGCCGGCCCAGGCCAACAGGTCCCAAGCCATTGCCGCCTTCCTCCAGAGGGCCTATGGTCGCCTGAAGCCGCACGGGGTCGTAATTTCGGTGGATCTCTTCGGCCTGACGGCCTGGAAACGGGATGATCTCGGGGTGGGTCAGGTGCTTGAGGAGATTGCTCCCCATGTCGATGTACTCTGCCCCATGCTCTACCCCTCCCACTTCCCGGCAGGCTTTCAGGGCTGGCAAGAACCCAACGATCATCCCGCCGAGATCGTCAGGCGCAGCATGGCCGCCATCAGACCTCGCTTGAAAAAGGAGGTGCGTCCCTGGCTCCAGGGCTTCTGGTATACGCCGGAGCAGATTCAGGCCCAGATCGAGGTCCTGGACACGGCCAAAGTCAAGGGCTGGGCCGTATGGAATTCTGCAGCCAACTATGGTCCCACCTTTGCGGCCCTGGCCACCATCAAGGGCATCACCTATACCAAGCCCACATTCTATCCGGGCCTGGCAGAGCTGCGGCCGGCCGGGAGAAAGATCCTGCGCAGCAGGGAGACCGTGATCAACTACACCGACTATGAGCAACAATACTCTGTGCTGAGTCTGGAGGCCACAACCGCCACCTACCGATCCCCCTACTCCTTTCCCTATCAGGTCCTGGCCACCCTGGATGAGGCGGTGATCGACACCATTCTCCATCGGCGCGAGATCAAGATCCATCGATCTATGAGCAAGGGGGCCAAGGTCCAGCGCCTGGCCGGCCTCTTTACCCGGGATATCAAGGTGTCGCCCCGCTCTCTCCGGCCCCAGCCGTTCTTCATTGACTGGGGGGGACAGGCCTCCTTTTCCCTCACCGTACCCGGGACCATTATTGAGAAGATGGAAGGCCAGCTAGCAGCAGAGAGTGCGGATGGCCCAGCAGGACACTAATCTGGTCAACAGTGACACTCCTGTCAAAGTTGCTTGGCCTAAAGGCGCCTGGGGTCAATAGGTCAATAACGTCCCCCGTGTTCGGGAATCTCTTAGAGGGCCTTTTTTACCATTATAAAAAAATCTGGGGACATAACCCAGATTTATAAAAGCAAAAGAGGTAGCGAGGAGAATTCTACGTTTTGGCAAAAGTAAGGCGGCTCAAGAAAAAATAGAATTATGTCCCCAGATTTGTCCATCAGCGTCCAACATTGACCCCTTTCAGCACTGAAACATTACTATATTCTTGACTAATGCAGGACATCTTTTGCCCTTTAAATCCTTTCTGGCTGAAGGTTAAGAGATTTAGGGGGTAATAGTAATTATTCGCTAAGGGATCAACTTGGGCGCTGTTTGGGGGGCAAAATTCAACGCTGTTCAATAGATACGCTGATTATCAGACTACACTGATAGTGATACTATCAATAGCCGCCTTCATTTTCGAGGGTGGCTCTTCTTTTATGACGTTGACAAGGGAAAAAAGCATTTAAACTTTGCTGAAAACCCATGATTAGTAACATCTTATTCTCCTGGTGCCGGTGAAGCAATACGAACAGAAACTACTTCACCATTACCCCAGGGCCACCATGCCGTAAATATAAAAACATCGTTTTCAGGGTCGGATGTAAAAAGAAGTTGATTGGCGCGCAAATCTCCCAAGTCACCGGTTGCTATTTTGATTTTTTCAGGCGCGCTTCGAATAGATATTTGATCCCATTCCAGATTGTGATGACGTTCCAATATTGTGCGAATTTCCTCTTGCTTACCAATAGGGAACTCAGCTAAGAGGGCATTAAACCTGCTGTCCCATTTCCAGGATAAAACACCATCGAATTCATTCAGTAACTCTTGACATTTATTCTTGAGATCAGATTTGTTCATATTCATTGTTATCTCCTCTTAAATATGGTCACTCTTCTTCAGAAATAAGATGACATTAAAGGCAGTCACCCCTGTTTGGTGACATTCGGCACACACTACCCCCATCGCCAAATGGGTGGCATGGGTGACATTTAAGACACGTCAGTTTTCGCCTGTCGGTGAGTCTTGTCATTTGGACGATACGGCGAGTTAATCAGCACAAACTGGATTATTTTCGGCATATTTAACTTCCTACTGTTTTGCAAAGACGCCCCTCTGAGCATGGTTCGCCGCACAACATTTAGAGCACAAGAGCTTTGTTCAGGTTATCATCTCAAACAAAAAATAGGCAAAGAAAAAGCTGAATTTAAGATTAACGCCATACATCTTAAACCAAGCTATATTTATGATGTGTTGCAGGCATCTTAAATGCACACTTTGTTTTCTAACATGTATATGGCGGGGCAATTTTTAGCGAAAGTCACTTGAAATAGATGGCTACGAATATAAACGAAGTCCAAATTAAAAAAAGGAAGCCGCCCTGCAGTTATGGGTGGCTCCCTTAAGTTGGAATGTAGTTGGTCAATATTTTCTGTTTTGACCGCTAGTGACTGTTATTTCCTGAAACTATTTACTGTTGCGGTATAACCCGCTTTGATCATGTCGATTTCTTTACTGCACTGGGCATTGTCACCGCACAGGTGTCCGGAATCTTCCAGAATTTCGTTTACAGCGGTGTTCAATGGAGCCCAACCATACCAATGGGCATAATCATTACTGCCGTGGAAAGCACCCTGGAAAGCACGTTGTCGATGCTCAAGGAAAATCAGGTACAGCTCCTGCTCCACTTTTGTCCTTGCATAGTAATACTGAAGAATATCTGGTCCACCCATGTCCCAATTCACTGGTGCTTTAAGGATCCCGTGACGATAAAGAGTGAAAACTGCATCAAAAGCTTTTGCGTAAACAGCATCCGAAGCCTTGATTATTGAATCTGATGCATCCATAGTGGCCTGAATATAGTCCTTGGCATGACACTCGTTGCAATTCTTCTTCATCTGTTCACGTAACTTATTAAATTCAGCAGGACCTCTGGCAATCTCCGCCTGAACAACAGCCGCAACAAAACGGCCGGTGGGTTGCAAATCCTTTGCACTTAAAACACCGGCTGCAACCAGATATTTTGCCCGGTGAAGAACCCAGACAGGATCATCATCTACACCATCGAAATTGCCAGAGGGTAATTGTGCTGCCAGATCTTGAAGATTTTTAACCAGCTCAGGTACGGTCATGTGACTGAAAGCTAGCAATTCATATGGTGCATTTTCCTTAACCCAACCATAGGCATCGATGATCGCCAATACATTCTCCTTGGTGGGAACTCTAAGACCCAGAAAACCCCAAGGTGTAGAAACTTCATGGGACCCTTCACCCAAGTGACATTTCTGGCAGGTAGGCATCCTTGCAGTATGACTATTATTATTGTCATCTGTTTCCCAGCCAACACCATGCTTTGAAGAGATATACATCTCATATTGCGGGTGATCAAAGCCCATATGACAGTTTGAACAAGATCTGGGATCCTTTGCTTCTTCTTTATCAAATTTATGTCGTGTATGGCAGGCATCGCACTGAGCATTTCCGTAGCGATACTCACTTTCCTCCTTCCCATCATCGTATTTCAAAGGGCCCATATTACCGCTCATAGCACCCACAAGTCCTTTCTGACCAATTTTATGACAACCGGAACAACCTCTGTATCCCTGTTCCCCTAAAGCGGGGGGGAGTCTATGCCAGGCGGCCTGTGTTTTCATTGAAAACCAGGCGAGATGATGTTTTCCATTTTTATGCGATTTAACCTGTTCTTCATGACACTCAGCACAGGTTTCCGGTGTGGGCAATAAGGCCTTTTTATAATCCTCCATGGTTTTATGATCCTCCCCATGGCAGGTTGTACAGTCAGGTCCATCATCAACAAGGCTATGTTTGCTGCTGTCATGATCCTTGACAATTCCCGGGGTGATTTTATTGTGACAATCGACACATGCCTTGGCACCTTCCTCTGCAAATGCAGGTATCGACCAAAGGAGTGACAGTAGAAACAAAATACTTGTAATCCAGCCAATTTTTTTTGAATTCATCTTCTCTCACCTTTCAGCTTTTTCGTTTAGATTAACTCTCATTCCTTTAAGATTAATTAAGCTTATCATTTGAAAAAACAAAAAGTAAACATGGCTCTAAAATATTTTCATCTTATAGGGGCATGGGCGGGTTAAGTCGGGGTCGGACCAAGCTAACTACCTGAATATATTTGTTATTTACTCCAGAAACAGGCATTGTTAGGCCATAGAGTGCCCTTTTCACCATCAAAAAGAGAGTTCTAAGCAGCGTAGCTTGGGCTTAACCTTTTGTGATTATTACATAAATCGCTGTTGATTTATTGATTTAAAGCAAAATTGGCAAAGATTAATTTTCCGGACAACTGATCTGTGAAAGACTGCGCAGAATATTGGCTGAGAAACTTACGGATATATGTTATCAAGTCATTCTTTTTAGTGCCCTTTGAGGGGTATAAGTTGCCTTGACAATCGATGGTTCGGGGGGTCGATAGGTCGATGGTTCAGGCACAAGACAAAAAACATTCACCATATTGTCACTCAAATAGAGATTAAAATGGGGGGGGGAAATTGAGAAAACTCAGGGTAACCATCTTCGACGATGACAATAATAATCTGGAACTGCTTCAATTATTATTGTCCCGGAGGGATTACGAGGTGCTGACCTTTAACGGTCCGGTTGTTTGTCCAGTCTATCAGGGACAGTCAGACGCGTGCAGTAATGGGAAAACATGCGCTGATATTATCATAACCGATTATCAAATGCCCAAAATGACCGGAATTGAAATGCTGCTTCAACAGGTACAAAATGGGTGTAAGATTGATAGAAGAAATAAGGCAGTGATGTCAGCGGATCCCGATAGTATAAAGCGGGAGATGCTTGAAGAAACGGGGTGTACATTATTCAGCAAGCCTTTTCCCTTTGATGAATTATTTGCCTGGCTCGATGAGTGTGAAAAGCGCATAGATCTTTCAAAGCCGCTCGGGATCAGAAGGAAAGAAGAGCGTTACCCAGCTAATATCGATGTATTGTATACTGCCAATTCTGCAGAGAAAATCCATAAAGGCACTGTCGTGAATTTCGGTGCCAGTGGCCTTTGTTTTAAAACAAACGGCCCCGTCATTGAAGAACAATCTATTGTAATTAAAAATGAACTGCCCAATGGTTTCAAGAATGCTTCTGTTTGCTGGGTTAAACCGTTAGAAGACGGTTCCTGTCTGACAGGATTAAAGGCACAATAGAAACAAGCAACTGAAAACCGGGACAACAGATTTATTTTATGGGCAACCGGAAATTTGTAATTACTAATAATAAATAGCAGTTGATTGATAAAAGCCTTGGAAATTTCCAGGGCTTTTTTTAATTACTGCGATGAGGCTGGCCAATTTCTGATCGGAGGCTCTCCGATCCAGGTGGGGAAAAAGCGAGACTTAAACGGCTATTTCGTTTTATTTATAATTGGTTCTTCAGGAAAAATCCGGCCAAATCCTTTCAAAAGGCATTGACTTTACGGACTTTTAAAATGGTGGGCGAGGCGGGATTCGAACCCACGACCTTTGGCTTCGGAGGCCAACACTCTATCCAGCTGAGCTACTCACCCAAAACAATGCGATCAAGCAGGGGCCTTAATTACCATTAAATAGCATTCAGGTAAAGCCCTTTTATATTGGCAATACGGTAATCTTAAGCACTTTTTTCGTACCGGGTACCAGCCGGTAGCGATGATCGATCCGTAAACCAGGGAGTGCGACAATACCATCCTGATTAGCCAGGACCGGAACCCGGCTGCGGTTCTCCCGGGCAACTTTACGATCACTCAGAAAATCAGCAACCTTACGGCTGCCAGGCCCACCCAGGGGCTGGAAACGATCACCGGGCCTTACAGATCTTACCGTCAGGGGAAAAGCAAGTTCAGCCATGTCGAGATAATCAGCAGCCATGCCGGTTAACTCGTCACGACGAGGCCGTTGTTCTTCAATCTCTACCAGCAGAGTGACGCCAAGTTCATTAATGGGCCAATTACCCGGTCCGTCAACAATCATTTCAAAAGAGAGGTCCTTGCTTGCAGTCAGACTGGCTCGATGAGGATGCCGACCTGCCGGATATGAAAACTCCAATCCCCCCGCTCTTTTAACAACTCGCAAGCCCCCGGCCAGATGCAGCTCATTGCCGTTTCCGCCAGTCGCCGCCAATGCCAGTAAATTTTCAATATGCTGAAAAGTAGGCTGGCCGCCCATCTGCACCAGAATCTGCTCGACCACCCGTCTGCGCAGGGCCGGATGACCAGCCAGGATTACCTTGATATCCGCCCGGATGGTGTCGAGATCCTCAGGGCCGTTTACGGCCTGAGAATAGAGATCCCGAGCCAGTTCACCGAGAAGCTCATCTTCTGTCCCGAGGATATCGGCCGTCCGCAACAGGGTTTGCCGGATGGCTGGATTAAAATTTTCTTGCAGATAAGGCAACAGATCCAACCTGACCCGGTTCCGCAAAAAATCCCGTTCAGCATTGGAACTGTCCTCGAGGAAGGAAATATCATGCTCGCGCAGATAATCAAGCAACTGCTCCTTGGATACTTGCAAAAGGGGGCGGATGACCCGCCGATAATTCAACTCCAGCATGCCGGCCAGAGCGTTGCGCCCGGCCCCCCTGATCAGGCGCAGCAAGACCTCCTCAGCCTGATCATCGGCGGTATGGGCGACAGCTATCGCTACTGCACCGAGCTCCCCGGCCACCCTCTCAAGAAATTCATAACGGAGCTGACGGGCCGCCGCTTCAACGGACAGCCCCCGTTCCTCGCCATACTCGCGGACCGGGACTGTACCGGTCCGGAAATCAACCTTCAGTTGCAAAGCCAGTTTTTTAACCAGCTCAGCCTCAGCAGCCGTTTCATCCGGCCGCAGGCCATGGTCTACATAGACCGCGCACAACCTGAGCGCCAAGTCAGCAACCACGGCCGCCAGCAGATGAAGCAAGGCTACCGAGTCGGAACCACCAGAGACCGCAACCACGACCAGATCTCCTGATTTCAGCAGATCAAGATCCCTGAGCTTTTGCAGGGTATGTTCTTCAAGAGGACGCATACATAATCTTTACAAAGGGTTTTTTAAGAAAACCGATGACTTTGCCATCCCTTTTGGGGCATAATATCGAGAATAGACAAACTCTCGAACAAACATACTCAACCATACGAGAAAATAATATGAAAATCACCAAGGCGGTTATCCCGGTAGCCGGGCTCGGCACCCGTTTTCTGCCGGCCAGCAAGGCCATCCCCAAAGAAATGCTGACCATTGTCGATCGACCGACCATCCAGTACATCGTCGAAGAGGTGGTCGCCTCGGGAATTGATGAGATCATCCTGATCACCAGTCAAGGCAAATCCGCCATCGAAAATCATTTCGATTATAATTTTGAACTGGAGACCGTCCTTAAGAGCAAAAAGAAAGACAACCTCTGCGAGGAAATCTGCAATATCTCCAACCTGATTGATATCGTCTCGGTTCGCCAGAAAAAACCTCTGGGTTTGGGCCATGCCATCTGGTCGGCCCGTAACGTCGTCGGCAACAACCCTTTCGTGGTTCTGCTCGGTGATGATCTGGTCCAGTCCGAAACGCCATGCACCCAACAGATGCTCAACCTTTTCAATGAATTACAGGAGTCGATCGTTGCTGTCCAGCGAGTCCCGATGGACCAGACCAGTCAGTATGGCATTGTTGAGGGAGAGCAGCTCAGAGAGCGGGTTATAAAAGTTAACCGGCTGATTGAAAAACCGCCGGCCGGGGCCACCCAGTCCGATATGGCCATCATCGGCCGTTACATCCTCCAGCCCGAAATTTTTGATCTGTTGGAAAATGCCAAACCCGGGCACGGCGGTGAGATCCAGCTGACCGACGCCCTGCTGGCCCTCTCCAAGAAAAGACCGTTGTACGCCTACGAATTCGAGGGAACCAGGTTTGATGCCGGCGATAAACTCGGCTACCTGAAGGCCATTATCGCCTTCGCCCTGCGACACCCGACCCTGAACAAGGAATTCCGCAAGCATATCAAGGAAGTTGCCGCTGATCTTTGATGGCATCACAACTAGACGAAGACTGCGAAAAGTCAGATCTACGGTGTTGACGCGCATTTTTACTCGCTCAGTACACCTATGGATGGCCTCACTCTCAGGTAAGCGAGCGGAGGAAGACTCGAAAACACACTACTCCTCGGAGTCTGCGCTTACCTGTACGCCTATTTTTTTGCTTAGCCATCCATAGGTTGCTATGCCCCTGGGTTCTGGGTATTACTCTGCCCTTTGGGTACTTTTTATGGGTTCATCATCTTTGATCTCCCGCGATTTATTTTTCCTG
>DAOVJK010000319.1 GCA_030673265.1 Pseudomonadota bacterium
ATTTGCCGCGGGTCACTTCGGGCCAGAGGTATTTATGAAGCTGCAGTTGCAGCCGGACCGGCAGGCGGTCATTAAGGATCCAGTCAGTCAGTCGGGCCGGTTCAAGTTGCCCGGCTACCGGCGAGAAGTGAATGATGACGGCCTTGTTGAGGGCCGTTTTATTGATCAGAGCAACCGCCCATTCATAATCGGCTCTGGAGCAGAGGACGAATTTTAGCTCATCTCCCGGGCCGAGCAGTTCAAGGTTGTCCGGCAGCAGATGCTCGGCCATGCCACTGCCCGGACATTTGACGTCCATGATCCTGGCCACTCCGGCCGGGACTTTCGCAAGGCTGATACTGCCGTTGGTTTCCAGCAGGACCCGGCGGTCGGCGGCCTGTAGTTCGTCCATCAACAGATAGACGTTTTCCTGCAGCAGGGGCTCGCCGCCGGTGATCTCTACCGGGAATCCCGGATACTGAGCAGCAAAGGCAAGGATCGCACTGAGCTCCTGAAGGGTGCCGGCCTCTTCGTAGGTGTAGCCGGCGTCGCAGTAGCTGCAGCGCAGATTGCAGCCGGACAGTCTGATAAAGACGCAAGGCTGTCCGGCGTAGCTGGATTCGCCCTGAATACTGAAGAATAACTCCGAAATTTCAAGTTGCGGAAGGGTCTTCACGATAGATGACTCCGCAGTTGTCGGTTTCCCGCACCTCGACACTATATGGGGCATAGGTTTCGGTGGTCAGGGTTTTCTTGAGATTTTCGAAGATATATACGGCGATGTTTTCCGAGGAAGGATTGCACTCCTTAAAAGCAGGATGCTCGTTTAAATCGATGTGGTCAAGGGTGTCGACCACCTTCTTGACGCCATCCTTGGCGACCCTGAAGTCCAGGGCCATGCCCAGTTTGTCAAGTTTCCTGGCCCGGATCGTTACCTCTATCTTCCAGTTATGGCCGTGGGGTCTTTCACAGTTGCCGGGGTAGTCGCGAAGATGGTGGCCTGCTGAAAAATGGGATTTCACAAAAATATCGAACATTTTCTCTCCTTATTGGGCTAGCGGAAGTTTTAACCTGATCTGGTTTAAATAGCCGGATTTTGTTTAATTATATAAAGCTTGAAAGTCAGGCTGTTTTTGACTACAACGTGTCATGTTTTATGTCGAAAATGCAAGCTAATACTACACAAGATTCTTGTTCGTTCAACTATAATTTGGAGCTTACTCTGTGGCTATTATCGCCCCTTTCAGCGGCCTCCGCTATGACACCGCCAAGATATCCCGCCTTGAAGACGTGGTGACCCCACCTTATGATGTCATCGATTTTCAGGCGCAACAGGATTTACTGCAGAAAAATCCCTACAGCATGATCAAACTTGACCTCAGTAAGAACGTCAAACCGGACGAGATGACGTCCGAGCGCTATGATGATTCGCGCCAGCTTCTGCAGGATTGGCAGGATGAAGGAATCCTGACCAGGGACGCGCAGCCGACCATCTACCTTCACTATGTCGACTATAATCATCCCTCCGGCCGCCGCCTGACTCGTAAGGGGCTGGTTGGCCTGGTCGGACTGGCTGAGTTTTCAGAAGGTATTGTCAAGCCGCACGAAAAATTTTTCCGGAATGTCGTTACCGATCGGTTGCGTTTACTCGATACCTGTCGGACCCAGTTCAGTCAGGTCTTTTCTGTCTATTCAGACAAAGAAAACGAGGTGATGGATCTGTTGGAGGATGCCCGCGATCCGGAGCCTCTTTGTGCCTGCGATGATCTGGACGGCTGTCACCATGTGCTCTGGCAGGTAACTGATCGGGAGGCGATTGCCAAGGCCCAGGGTTTGCTTGCGGATAAAAGCCTGTATATCGCTGATGGCCACCATCGCTACAATACCGCTTTACAGATGCGGGAATTGATGGCCGAGCGCCAGGGTGGCGTGGCAGCGGACAGCCCCTTTAATTTCATTATGATGTATCTCTGTGCTATGGAAGACCCGGGTCTTTCAGTACTGCCGACCCATCGTCTGGTCCGGCTGGCTGATGTCTCCGCCGATGAGATCGTTGCTAAATTGGCTCCGGGCTTTGAGGTTGAAGAGGTCGTTGGCGGTACTCGTGAGGTCCTGTTATCAGAGGTTCTGGGCCAAATGGATGAAAAAAGAGGCGTTGCCAATGTTTTTGGTTTCTATCATGCCGGCGAGGATCGCTGCTTTTTACTGGTCATGAAAGAGGGGGCGATGGCTGCGGCTGGTTTTGCAGAGATGCCAGCGCCGCTTCGTAGGCTTGATGTCGTGGTGCTGTCCGAGCTGATTCTAGCCAGTTATCTTGGCCTGGATCATGACAAATGTGAGAATGAAGATTTGATCGACTATTTCAGTGACCCGGACGACGCCCTGGATCGTGCGGTCAAGGAAAGTGCCGAGCCCGGTGGGACCAGTGTAATCTTTCTGATGAATAATACCGAAGTTAGCCAGGTTAAGAATGTTTCCGATGCCGAGCTGGTTATGCCCCACAAATCAACTTACTTCTACCCTAAAATCATGACCGGGCTGGTTATGAACCCGATGGTTGAGGGCGAGAAAGTTGATGTTTAGTTGATGTCTGAGCCTCTTCCCCGGCAATGCACCTCCGAGTCTCTGTTTGGCGGCCGCCTGAACTGCCGCCAACACCTTCACGGCTACCGGTTTTCCCAGGATCCGGTGCTGTTGGCCCATTTTTTTAAACCCTCCCCCGAAGAACATATCCTTGATCTCGGCACTGGCTGCGGGATTATCGCCCTGATCCTTGCCTATCGCTGGGCCGAGGTTTCGATTGCCGCACTTGAGGTGCAGCCGGCTCTGGCTGGGCTGGCCCGCGGCAATCTTGAACAGAATGGTTTTTCCGGACGGGTGCGGGTCGTTGAAGGAGATCTTAAGCAGGTCGGGAGTCTGTTGCCGGCGGCAAGTTTTGATCGGGTGGTTTGTAATCCGCCATACCGGCAAGCTGGCGCGGCGCGGCCCAACCCCGATCCTGAACAGGCAATCGCCCGGCATGAAATAATGGCTGGTCTCGAAGATGTCGTTAAGGCTGTTGACTGGTTGCTGGTCGAGGGGGGCAGGGCGGATTTTATCTATCCGGCTGAGCGGGCGGCTGAGCTGCAGGCTACCCTTAAGGCCAGCGGTTGTGCCCCCGTTCGCTTGCAGGAAATTTACAGTTACCCGGAGGGGAGCTGCCGCCTGATTCTGCTGGAGGCGGTTAAGGGGGGGCAGCCTGGCCTGGAGATCCTGCCGCCTTTTTATGTCCAGACGGGACCGGAGGGAGGGTATACCCGGGAGATGGCGGGGTTTTATGAACCTTGAAGGTAAATGAAACGTGTGGC
>DAOVJK010000186.1 GCA_030673265.1 Pseudomonadota bacterium
ACTGTGACCTTGATATTCAACAGCAAACCAAAGGTTTAACACTCAAGTACAATCGGTTAAAATGACTTTTCAAAAATACTCATGAAATATGCGGGCTAGACATTTTATTATCTAAACAGTCCTATTACGGTAAAAACAAAATAGACCAGACACCATAGCACCCCGCCCATAAAAGCAATACTGGTATATTGATGTCCCCTGACAACTTGATACAACAGCACCAGGGCTAAACCAGGGAATACAACCCCGGCCCAGATAGGTTGAATAATTCGGAGCATCTCCTGTAAACCAACAAAGAACCATGGCCCGCTTATATGGAATTCCCCCGGCGAGAAAGGCTCAATTGGAGCTACCCATACCATGCTGATAACAAGAACAATAATTACCAGCAGCCCATTGTTTTGCCATGAAACTCGGTATTTCCGCAAATGTTCCCAAACAAGATATCCCCAAAACACACCAAGGCCTATCAGGTGGTTGGCATAGACCACTTTCATACCACTACTGGAAATATTAAAAAGAATGGAATTAAACCAGGTTCCGAATAGAGGTATTGAGACAATGATGTTTTCAGCGATAATTCCGGCAGAGGCTCCAGTGGCATCGGCCCTGAGAATATAGCCGCTAAAAAGAAGCAGCAGGGCAACCGGCACGGACAGCACCAGTTTAAGCCAACGTTCACCATCATTGCCGGTGGTTTTAACAAGAGCTTTATGGGGTAAATCTACCCGGTCGATTTGATAAAAATAACGAGCAATCAATACCGCCGCCAGATGAGCCAAAAGCAAAAAGAAAAAAAATTGACTTGAGTAAAAATGCAGGGAACGCCAGAAAGCGCCAAAGGGCACAACCAGCTCCAAGGTTCCGGTCGAATAAAACGGGACAGACAGATCATATTGAAGGGCCAGAACCAGACCGGATAAGACCGACAGATACAGGGCCACCAGACTTTTAGCCCCCCATTTGCCCTCCACAAACCATTTCATCTATACACTGTTCCCGCTGTTTTTTTTAGGGTTCCCGCTCAAAGGCAAAAACAATCAGATGGTGCCCCTGCAACTGAAACTGTAAACGTTTTAAGATATTGTTACGATGTACCCTTTAATATCCGTAGCGCCGATCTTCTCTACCGCGAAGAGTGGCAAATCAAGACGAGCAGGGCCATCCAGCCTTTTACCATCTTTGCCAAACCGACTCTTGTGGCACGGGCAGATGAGCAAGCCTTCCAGTTCATGATAATTCAGTTTACAGCCCAGATGTGTACAGGTTCGGGAAACGGCGATCGGCTCACTAACGATATCAAACAGGATAAAATCCGGTTCAATTATAAAACCTCCTTCCTTGAGAACCTTGTTGACCTTGACAAATTTGGGTTTTGCAGGAGGGGTAAAACCAAGGAATCTGGTTAAAGGGATCAGCAAGGCTAAGAAAGCCAGAAATTTGACAACTAGTTCTGTTTTGGCTAGGAAAGCACGGCGGTCTGGACGAGCCAAACCATTCTCAGTCTTTTGGGTGACAGTTTTCATAGGCGCATTTGCGGCAACAAAAATTCACAACCCTTACCTGATGGTCTCGTAAAAACTACACCGAAGACCAATCAAATTTGCAGGTATTTCTCTCGCAGTTTTTCGCAGACGTGATCAGGCACCAGGCCACTAACATCGCCGCCATGTCTTGCCACATCCTTGATAATACTTGAGCTTATAAAGATCCAACGAAAACCGGTCATCAGGAAAACCGTCTCGACATCACGTTCAATTCGCCTGTTCATCAAGGCGAGCTGGAACTCATAATCAAAATCTGAAACTGCCCGCAAGCCCCGAATAATAGCTTTAGCGCCTTTGGTATAGGCGTAATCGACCAGCAAATTATCAACGGTGTCAACTTCAATCCGCCCCTCATTACCGGGAAAGCACGCCCTAATCATCATCAGTCGCTCTTCAACGCTGAAAAGGGGCTTCTTGGAACTGTTTGTCGCAATGACGATAATGACCCTGTCAAATAGATTCAAGCTGCGATTGATGATATCAAGGTGGCCCATCGTAATGGGATCAAATGTCCCTGGATAAACAGCGATCTTTTCATCCGTTTCTACGGCGACAAAAGGTTCGTAATCACTCATGCTGTTTCTCATCTACATTGTTTCGATAGAAGCATATAGCGGTATCGCCATACACACGCCGATCACTTTTCTGCAAACAATCAATATCATCAGGCAGTTCAATATCAGAAGCTTCTTCTGCAACCAACAAACCATCTTTACTTAACAAACCAAATTTACCAATATACCTGATGATTTTTACGGAGAGTCCACGCCGATAAGGCGGATCAACAAAAATTAAATCGAAACCACCTCCTGGCATTATCTTGCGCAAAAAGGAAGGAGCTTTCAACAGGTCACGTCTAAGAATGGTTGCTCTGTTTGAAAAGCCGCATATATCCAGGTTTTTTTTGACCAGCCGGATTGCATCCGAGCTGGTATCGACAAAAACAGCCCGTTGACAACCGCGGCTTAGCGCTTCAAGACCCAACGCCCCGGTGCCGGCAAAAAGATCAAGGGTAACATCACCTGCACCCCTATCACCCAATATATTAAAAAGAGACTCACGGACACGATCCGCAGTCGGTCGAATAGGTGAAATACCACCTCCACGACTGGGTGTAAAAAGCCGCCGACCTCTGGCTGTTCCTGAAATTATTCGCAATAATAACCTGTATATACGTAAATTCAAACCCCTGCCCGAGACATCTACGAATAAACGTCGAAGTAGAGAAAACTCCCCCCTACTATATTTTTCTAGTTGCAGGGGGAGGTATTCAGACCAGCAGGGTCAGATATGTGATTTAATCAGTTCTTCCGCGATCTGAACGGCGTTGAGGGCAGCCCCTTTGAGGATATTATCGGCAACAACCCACAGATTGATCCCGTTTTCAATTGATTCATCTTCCCTGATCCGACCAACCAGGGTCTCGAATTTCCCCGCACAATCCACAGCCATCGGATAAGACAAGTTAGCAGGATCATCAACCAGCTTGACTCCCGGCGCTGATTCCATAAGTTTTTTAACCTCGGCAGCCGTCAGTTTTTTCTCAGTCTCAATGTTAATTGATTCAGAGTGACCATAAATCACCGGGACACGCACCGCCGTGGCCGTTATGCCAATCGAGTCATCGGCAAAGATCTTGCGGGTTTCATTAACCATCTTCATCTCTTCTTTGGTATAGCCATTATCAAGAAAAGAATCGATATGGGGCAGACAATTGAATGCTATCTGGTGAGGATAAACATTGCTACTGCAAGCACTGCCATTAACATAAGCGGCAACCTGCTCCCTGAGTTCGTCTATGGCTTTGGTCCCAGTCCCGGAAACGGCCTGATAGGTGGACACTACTATCCTTTTTATTCGGGCCGCGTCATGAATCGGCTTCAAGGCCACCAGCATCTGAATAGTTGAACAGTTGGGATTGGCGATAATACCACATTTTTTGTATTGCTCAATGGCATGACCATTAACTTCAGGAACCACCAGCGGAACCTCTGGATTCATCCTGAAACCACTGGAGTTATCAACCACGATTGCTCCAGCCGCCGCAGCGGCAGGTCCAAATTCCAAAGAACGTTCGGCGCCGGCGGAAAAAAGCGCTACATCAATGGAATCGAATGCTTCCTTGGTGAGAAGCTGCACCGGAATTTCTTCGCCTTTAAAGGTAAGCTTCTTACCAACCGAACGTTCGGAGGCCAACAATCGCAGCTCTTTAAGAGGGAAGTTTCTTCGGGCAAGGACATCAAGCATCGCACCACCGACAGCACCTGTGGCACCTGCAATAGCAACATTAAACTTACGGTCAGACTTACTCATTTTAAACCCCTTACTTACAGAGAAACAAACTCGTTTCTGAATATCATTACTAAATTATGCCAATAAATTAAAAAATCTAAATCGGGGAGATGATTCTCAATGCCCTTTCTCCAGATAAATCAGCCGATTCAAGGCGTTCAGATAAGCCTTCGCTGCGGCAGTAATAATGTCTGGATCTGCACCTTGACCGATAACAACCCGCCCCTTATCTTCAACCCGGACCATTACTTCGCCTTGGGCATCGGTGCCGCCGGTTATTGAATTAACTGAGAAGAACAGCAGTTTACTCTTGGTACCAGTAAGCTCGGCAATTGACCTGAAGGTTGCATCGATAGGTCCAATGCCAATGGCAGCCTTCTCGACTTCTTTACCATCAATTTCCAATCTTATTCCAGCGGTGGGCATTACCCTGCTGCCACTCATAACTCCTAGAGTTCGCAGTGAATAAGCCTCAGGAATCCGCAAGACCTCATCCATCAGGATAGCTTCGAGATCTTCATCAAACATTTCCTTCTTAACATCAGCCAGTTCTTTGAACCGGTCAAAAACTCTGTTCAATTCTTCATCAGAGAGACTATAACCCATAGAGTCAATACGATCCTTTAAGGCGTGTCTGCCCGAATGTTTGCCAAGAACCAGATTGCCCTTCGAAAGCCCGATATCAACCGGATTCATGATTTCGTAAGTTGTGCGCTCTTTGAGCATACCATCCTGATGAATGCCTGATTCATGGGCAAAGGCATTGGCACCGACAATGGCCTTATTAGGCTGAACGGGCATCCCCGTAATGGTGCTAACCAGACGACTGGCCGGATAAATATGCTCGGTAACAATATTGGTCTCCACCGTCATCTGGTCGGCGCGGGTGCGAATGACCATGGCCAACTCTTCCATGGCCGTATTACCGGCCCTTTCCCCCAAACCGTTAAGAGTACACTCAACCTGCCGGGCACCATTATTGATAGCGGCCAGGGAATTGGCGACCGCCAAGCCAAGATCATTGTGGCAATGGACACTGAGCACTGCCTTATCAATATTAGGAATTTTCCCCATCAAGTAACGGATCTGGGCTCCGTGCTCTTCAGGCAAGGCATATCCAGTAGTATCGGGGAAATTAAGGGTAGTAGCACCGGCCTCAATAACCGCCTCAAAGACCTGACAGACAAAATCGAGGTCGCTACGGGAGCCGTCTTCTGCGGAGAACTCCACATTAGGGGTATAGGAAGCAGCATGTTTGACTGATTCAATGGCCCTGGCCAACACCTCTTCCCTGCTCATCTTGAGCTTATACTTCATATGGATTTCAGAGGTGGCCAGAAAAACATGGATGCGCGGATTATCTCCACCTTTCAGGGCTTCCCAGGCGGTATCAATATCGTTTTTATTACAGCGAGCCAAAGCAGCTATCTGTACACCCTTGATGTTGTCGGCTATGTTCTTGACGCAGTCGAAATCACCAGTCGACGCAGCCGGGAAACCAGCCTCAATAACATCGACATTCAATTTAACCAGTTTTTGAGCCAAACGGAACTTTTCCTGCAAATTCATACTAGCCCCGGGTGACTGCTCACCGTCACGGAGGGTTGTATCAAATATAATTATCTTGTCTTTAGCAGACATTTTGAAATCTCCAAATCAACAACTGTATTAACTGCTGAAAAATATCCTTAGCTTATTGGCGGGTAACTGATTTTCCCTGTTTGCCAAGCTCTTCTGCCGTACTGCCCTTGATCAATAGTCGATAAAGAGCGCCAAAGGGACCGGACAGAACATAGAAAAAAGCCATGGCGAATAGAGTTACTTCCGGTTGGGTGGCGATAACCATAATCAACAGAACCATCGTCACGAGGACCTGGAACTTTCTGGGCTTAGAGGTTTCGGGACTTTTAAAGCTTAAATATTCAACGGAACTAACCATCAGATAGGAAAGGCCATAAACCAGGGCCAACATGGGCAACCCCATAGAATCGGCACTTATCCCGACAAACCCACAAAAAAGAATAGTCGTAGCAATAGTCCCTGCTGCAGCAGGACAAGGCAATCCAGTAAAATCCTTGTTACTGCTGGTATCCTGAATATTAAACCGGGCCAATCTTAAAGCGGTGGTCGCAACATAGAGGAAAGCAGCCAGCCAGCCGTAACGACCGTAGTTAACCAGAGTCCATTGATAGGCGATCAGGGCTGGAGCCACCCCAAAAGCAACCAGATCACAGAGAGAATCGTACTCCTTACCGAAGAGACTGGTTGTCCCGGTCATCCGGGCCACACGTCCATCAAGGCCATCAAACACTGCAGAAATAAGCAAAGCCACCGCAGCATGAAAGAACTGCCCGTTAATAGCAGAAACAATGGCATAAAAGCCGCTAAACAGGCTTATTGTAGTCAACATACTGGGTACCAGACAAATAGTACCTTTGGGCCCATC
>DAOVJK010000218.1 GCA_030673265.1 Pseudomonadota bacterium
CATCGGGGTGGTTTCGGCACGGTTACTGCCAAAGGTAGAATTTAAAGGATACGCCTCAAACCGCGCCGAAGGGGCAGGCAGGGGCACCACTACCGCAGCGTTAGGGATGCTGGCGGGAGGAGCCCAATCGGGAAACCCCCTTGGTATGGCACTGGCAATCATATTAACTCCTCCTGCCATGATTATCGGAGGAGTAACAGGCACGGTTGTGGCAGAACCTTCCCATAAGGTATATTTCAGCGAAAAGGAAATAAAGGAATCCATAGAAAAACTTGAGCTGAACTACAAGATAAGCAGCCACTTCATCGCCTTTTCAGAAGAAATCACAAAAGGCCGCGGCGCAAATAGATTCACAAGGATAAATGACATGAGCCCGCAAAGCCATCCGGCAAACAGGGGCCTGGAAGACCTGCCCGACTATACTTACCTTGCCGAAAAGGATATAGACACGGTACTTGAGCTGAGCGTTCTTGGTTTCGGCCTCATAGACGGCAAACTAGACATAAACCCGCCGCTTGCTTTTTACATGAACTTTGAGTACCGGGTCGTCAGTACAAAGGACAACAAAGAACTGATGAAAAGGCCTGTTACCTATACTAGCGGCAAGCGCAGGCTTACCGAATGGGCAGATGACAATGCCGAGACCTTCGAGACCACCATGAACGTCGCCATAGAATCCATTGCAGAGAAAGTAGCCGAGGACATTTTCATTGTCCGTAACGTAGGACCTTTTATCTTCACACCCCAGGTCCCAAAACCGCCAAGGCCATATAAAGAGGAAGACCAAGAAGATGATATGGGACTTTAACATAAGAATAATGCGAGCAGCCTGTGCTGTTGCCATCTTCGCTACATTAACTCTCTTTACAGGGTGCGCGCCCAATTCCTTAATCATAGGGCTCATGCCCATCGAACCCAAGCACCATCCAACCAAGTTCAAGGAAACTGACTCACTCCAGCCGCTATTGAAGTGGGCTCCTTTAACAATAGAGGCAATTAAAGAAAGAGGTGACAAAGACGCAGATAAAATAAGCGACATCACCTACGACCTAAGGATATGGAAGGTAACGAACAACTTTATGGACTTGCCCGTTTACACAAGGCACTCTCTTACAGAACCTCAACACAAGGTGGAGATAAAGCTGCGACCTGAAACCGACTATTTCTGGTCAGTTAGGGCAAGGTACAAGCTGGACGGCAGGACAAGAATCACTGACTGGAGCTTCGCACCTGCTACTTACGCCAACCAGCTCACCGTAAGCGATGTTAGAAACAGGATACCACCCCCATACATGTACCGCTTCAGGACGCCTTAAATTTACGAAACTTAACCTAACGTCTGAACTCATATAGAATGAGTCAGATTAAATTGAGTTGTTTACTTCGACTGGAGTGGCCACTGTTTGGGTAAAGATAAATGGCCAACATCATAAAAAAATTGCACCCTCAAAACCTTTGATGGCTAGCTATCTCACCATTTCTTTTCCCTCTTAAAAAAAAGTCTGCTATAATCGGTTATACTCCTCTCGATACGCGTAATATCCCCTACAAGAATAATGGGACCATTTATCTATGAGCAATAAGCCGCTAAATAAAGCAACCGCCAACGCTGCATTACATACTCCCTGCGAAGATCAGCATTGGTTAAGATCGTCAATGGCCTCTTTCGTGATGCTCAGCAGGAAAGCCTTATTACTACTCCTGATCATCCCTATCTTATGTTTACTCTTGCTCCATACCGGCCCGGCCGATGCCGAGGGCGGCTCCAAGAAGATTTTTGTGATCCCGGTTAGCGGCGATGTCGAACCGGCCATGGCCGCTTATATTGAAAGGGCCGTGCAGGAAGCAGGCACGGACCCTGAAACCACCATCGTTCTGGAACTCGACACCTTTGGCGGCCGGGTCGATTCGGCCCTGAAGATCGTAGAGACCATGACCGCAATCGCTGGTCCCCGCACCATTGCCTTTGTCAAAAACAAGGCCATCTCGGCCGGCGCCCTAATTGCCCTGTCCTGCAAGACCCTGGTGATGCAGCCCAACACCACCATCGGCGATTGTGCGCCGATCAGTTTTTCCCAGGAAGGCGCCAAGATGTTGGGTGAAAAATTCCAATCGCCGCTAAGGGCCAAATTCAGGACCCTGGCCAGGCGGAATGGCTATCCGGTCGCCCTGGCCGAGGCGATGGTCAGCGCCCACCTGGAAATTTATGAAGTAAAAATGGCTGACCGGACCCTGTACCTTAACGATAATGATTTGCAGGCAATGACCAAGGATGAGCAAAAAAAGATCATCACCAGGAAAGTAGTGGTGGCCGAAGATGAGCTCCTGACCATGGACGATGCCGAAGCCCATAATCTGGGGTTCTCCAAGATGACCGCCGCTACCATTCCTGAGATGCTTACCCGGCTTGACATTAAAGACTACCAACTGGTCCGGCTCGAGCCGAGTTGGTCCGAAGCCCTTGGCCGCTTTCTGACTTCAATTGCCCCGATCCTGATGATGATCGGCATGGCTGCCCTTTATGCCGAGTACAAGGCGCCCGGTTTCGGCCTGCCCGGCCTGGTGGGCTTAATTTGCCTGGGCCTGGTCTTGGGTAATCAATATATTGTCGGGCTGGCCGACCACACTGAAATTATTTTACTTCTACTGGGCCTGGTTCTCCTGGGGTTCGAGGTGTTCGTGATCCCCGGTTTCGGGGTGGCCGGCATAGCTGGTTTCATCTGTATCGGCCTGGGCATGATCCTGTCTTTTCAGGATTTTGTGCTACCCGACCCCGCCCTGCCGTGGCAAAGCGACATCTTGCTCGATAACTTGACCAAAGTCCTGGGCTCGTTTATCGTGGCCTTTGCGGCCGGGCTGATATTCTTGAGTTATTTTTTCCCGCGCCTGGCCAAATTGATCGAGGGGCCATACCTGGATACCACTCTGGCCGCCTCCCATGCCGATTCCCATGAGGCCGAGCAAGTAACAATTGGCGAGCGGGGCACAGCCGCCACCTTTCTCAGGCCGGCCGGCAAGGCCCACTTCGGGGCACGGGCCATCGATGTGATCACCGAAGGTGATTTTATCGAGAAAGGCGCCAAGGTGAGAATACTGGCCATCAAAGGTAATCGAGTAGTTGTAAGCGAGGATTTATAAAGCGACTGTATGCACCTGTTCAGAACCACCAGCATAGCGAACTATAGCTGGTCGCTCTGAACAGGCACATCTCCACCACCTACAATCGCTTTCAGGCGCAAAAGCAGATGTATGTTAAAATTATTTTCTGTAAATCTTCTTCAATAAGTAGGATACTCGGCTTGTGAGAAGATTGTCCTTTTAGAGAGAGCTTATGAAAGAATTGTTCATGCCGGTTATTCTGCAGCTGGCCGGGGTATTAATCATCATTGCCGAAATATTCCTGCCCTCGGGCGGCCTGCTGTCGCTGGTGGCCGCCGGCCTGTTCGGCTACTCGTTGTTTATCGTCTTTAATGATATTTCGACCATGGCCGGGACCTATTTTGTCCTGGCCGATCTTTTTATAATCCCGATCCTGGTGGCAGTCGGCTTGAAAATTCTGGCCCACTCCCCCGCCACTCTACGGAACACCCTGTCCAGTGCCAGTGGCGTGGTCTCCCAATCACCCGATCTGGAAAATTTCATGGGCTGCGAGGGCAAGAGTGTTACCGATCTGCATCCAGGCGGCACCGCCATAATCGACGGCCAGCGGGTGGATGTGGTAAGCCGGGGTGAGTACATCGAGAAAAATATAGATTTAGTTGTGGTAGAAGTCACAGGCAACCAGATAATAGTCCGAGAAAGATAAGCAAATCAAGCAGGGGCAGCCCATCACAGTTGGACAGCCTCCAATCACATTACAGGAGAACGAAATGAATATAGCTCAGATTGGCATGTTGGTTCTGGTAGTTGCGGTAATTGCGCTTTTGTATTTTATCGGTTCCTCGCTTTCGCTCTGGCTCCAGGCCCTGGTCTCCGGCGCCAGGGTGGGGCTGCTCAATATTATCTTCATGCGCTTCCGGAAAGTACCGCCCAAGATGATTGTTGAAGCCAAGATCATGGTGGTCAAGGCAGGCCTGACCGCCACGACCGACAACCTTGAATCCCACTATCTGGCCGGCGGCAATGTCTTGCGGGTCGTCCAATCCCTGATCGCGGCCGACAAAGCCAATATCGAGCTTGATTTCAACCGGGCCGCGGCCATCGATCTGGCCGGCCGTAATGTCCTGGAAGCAGTGCAGATGAGCGTCAACCCCAAGGTCATTGAAACACCGCTGGTAGCGGCCATGGCCAAGGATGGCATTCAATTGAAGGCCATCTCCCGGATTACGGTCCGGGCCAATATTGATCGACTGGTCGGCGGCGCTGGCGAAGAGACAATCCTGGCCCGGGTCGGCGAGGGAATCGTCACCACCATCGGTTCAGCTAACACCCATAAACATGTGCTGGAAAACCCCGACAGCATCTCCAAAACCGTGCTGGCCAAAGGGCTGGATGCCGGCACCGCCTATGAGATCCTCTCCATTGATATTGCCGATGTTGATGTCGGTAAGAATATCGGCGCCGAGCTCGAGACCGACCGGGCCGAGGCGGACAAGAAGATCGCCCAGGCCAAAGCCGAAGAGCGGCGGGCCATGGCCTACGCGGTTGAGCAGGAAATGAAGGCCAGGGTTGAAGAGATGCGGGCCAAGGTCGTGGCGGCCGAAGCCGAGGTGCCCATGGCCATGGCTGAAGCCTTCAGGAATGGCCAGCTCGGTATCATGGACTATTACAAGATGAAAAACATCGTGGCCGACACCGGGATGAGAGATACCATCGGCGGCCAGGACAGTAAGCCTGAGGACAAAACAGAATAACTGCTGACCAGAGGACAACATTGTTCTTTTATGGCCAGCAAATGACATGCAGGTAACAAACATGGATTTAGATCGAATATTTACCTTAGTCGTTATCATAATAATCTGGGTGGCCAGTAACGCCATCCGCAAGATCGCCAGGCCCGAGCAGAAAGACCGGGGCCCCGGCGCGCAGAAACCGGGTTTATTCAAGATTCTGCAACAGAATCTTGCCGCCCTCGAGGAAAGGAGCCAAGCCGAGAAAAGCATCGCTCTGGATGAATTTCTCCAGCCCCAAACCGACGCACACGAATCTCTGATTGAGAGGGCGGAGGACGCCATGCAGCAGCGGGAAAAGGTTGCCCCTGCTGCCCAACCAAAGGCCGTCAAACCCCAAGCCACCATTATTCAAAAAAAACCGGCAAGGACAAAACGCCGCAAGTTGCAAGATGCTATAATCTGGGCGGAGATTCTGGCGCCGCCCGTGGCCTTGCGGGATCAGTGAGCCAATCGAGGAGACGCTCTGGCGGGCACCTACCCTTACTTTGTTCTGGACGCATTTCTGACAGCTCGCAACTGGACACCGCCCCAGACATCGTAAACACGTGGGCCTTGATTTTGCCGGCAGTTGCATCAATTCAGGCCTTCCCTCCCGGCCACCGGCCAGTCATGATTTTGAAACGCGCTGCCGTGCCAGCAGCGCAGCGGGCCAACGGCTCTTGACGAATGCGATCGCAGTCCAGATCTCGTCGTCCGAGAGCACGTTCTCGAACGCAGGCATGTGAGAGACCGACCGGGACGCGCTGAAACCACCCCCGAACTTCGTTGCCTCGAAGAGCTGACGGTCCGAGTGACGCCACGTATGACCACTGCCATCGTGAGGCGGGGCGGGGTAG
>DAOVJK010000259.1 GCA_030673265.1 Pseudomonadota bacterium
ACTTTTTAAATTGTTCTCTAGAGTAAAGCCTTTAATAATCCTTTAACCTGGTCCTGAACCGCATCCAGCTGCCCAATGACCGGCTGGCCTTTTCTCTCTGCCTTGCTGATCGCCGGGTTATCGGGGAAGAAGGCGATCGGCTTGACGCCAAGACCTTCGGTCAGGAATTCTTCATCTTCTTTATCAATAACCTTGTTGCCGACAAAATTGACCGATTTAATGCCGACCTCCTCGGCCAGCTTTTTAACTTTTAGGGCCGTTCTGATGCTGGATTTAGCAGGAATAACGACGGTCAGTAGATGATCGACCCCGGCAATGGTACCCCGGCCCAGATGCTCTACTCCGGCCTCCATGTCAAGCAGGGCGAACTGGGTGGGGGAGAGGAGTAGTTTGGTCAGCATTCTTTTTAAAACAGTGCTCTCGGCGCAGGCACAGCCTTTGTTGCCACCCTCAATGGCGCCCAGCACCATGAGCTTCAGGCCGTTATCTTCGACCATATATCGGCTCAACAGGTCATCGACCTGGGGGTTGATATTGTAGAAAGGGGATCCCTCGGTCTTGCCCGATCTTTCCTGCAAGAGGGTTTTCATCTCGGCGATCGGGACGATGGCCCCCGGATCTTTTACCCCGATTGTCTGGGCCATATGGGGGCTGGGATCGGCGTCGATGATCAACACCTCATTGCCGTCACGTTTCAGTTGCTCGGCTATCAGGGCCATTATGGTAGTTTTACCGACGCCACCTTTTCCGCTAATCGCTATTTTCATTCCCTGTTCCTTGCTAATTTTCATGGTGGATGATTGGGGCATACAATAACGGAGTTAAGTGTGCCATTCATTAAAAAAGGTCCGGTTTGCTTCTGTTCTTTAGAAGCGTAACTACTTGAAATTTCTAAAACCACCGAATTGTAACTGAATAGTTACTTATTTTTTAACTATTTATATTTTTTAACTATTTATATGTTTAATGACATCTGTTTTAGTAACCCTGTTAGAGGGAGACAATAAGTACGATTCTCTCTAAAAGACTAATTTTATGAAAAAAGTTTGATATATGATCAAAACCGGCATTGAACAATTGGCGAGCAGGCCTCCCGCTTGGCTGAAGGGGAAAAGACTTGGTCTGCTCTGCAATCAGGCGTCCACCGATCATAATTTCCGCCATAGCCGGGATATTGTCAACACGGTTCTGCCAGGACAGCTCACCTGTATTTTCTCGCCCCAGCACGGTTTTTTTGCCGACAAGCAGGATAACATGATCGAGTCCGCCCATATGGAGGATCGGACCACTGGTCTGCCCCTGTTCAGTTTATATGGCCAGAACAGGAAACCGGATGGGGCGATGTTCGATCATCTTGACGTGCTGCTCATTGATCTCCAGGATGTCGGCACCAGGGTCTATACCTTTATCTATACCATGGCCTATTGTCTTGAGGCGGCTGCCGAGTTCGGCAAGAAAGTGGTGATTCTTGATCGCCCCAACCCCATCGGCGGTGATCTGATCGAAGGGAATCTGGTCGAAGACGATTACCGTTCTTTTGTCGGTCTTTACCCGATTCCCATGCGCCACGGTCTGACCATGGGCGAGCTGGCCCGGCTCTTTAACGACCATTTCGGGATTAATGCCGAGCTTGAAATTGTCGCCATGACCGGTTGGCAGCGGGGCATGTATTTCGATGATACCGGCCTGCCGTGGCTATCTCCTTCGCCCAATATGCCGACCCTGGAAACTGCCTTGGTCTATCCAGGTCAGGTAATATGGGAGGGGGCAAGTGTCTCGGAGGGGCGCGGTACCTGCCTGCCTTTTGAGGTGTTTGGGGCTCCTTATCTTGATCATGACCGATTCTTAAGTGCTCTTGAGCGTTCGGCTCAGGCCGGATGTGTTTTGCGGCCGGTCGCTTTCGAGCCGACCTCAAACAAGTATCGGGGGGAATTATGCAATGGTTTTCAGTTGCAGGTCACCGATCGCCAGGTTTTTCGGCCCTATCGAACCTCCCTGGCATTGTTGAGTACCACCTTGAATCTTTATGCGGAGCAGTTTGCCTATAAAGAACCGCCCTATGAGTATGAATATGAAAAACTGCCTTTGGACATGATTCTTGGCAGCAGGACTCTCCGGGAGGCTTTGGCGTCGGGAAAAAGTGTCGTTGGTCTTGAAGATGGCTGGCGGGATGATCTGGCCGGATTCGACGCGCTCCGCCGCAACTTTTTCCTCTATTGAAAAAAATAGCGGAACTATGTATTAGTGCCCTACTATTGGAGGCCTGGCATAAAAAACAAGAAATCAGGAGAGGCTGTACCTTCTGGTGGCTTGCAAATTCCCGTTAGGGCACTTATCCCGTTTCTGCAGTTCTAGCGTATCACGGGGTTAGAGAGTTCCCCCTAACTACCTAATTAAATATTGATGTTGACACCCCTATGATTAAATTCCCTCGTTTCAGGAACCGCAAGAAAAAGCCTTCGCAAGTCATTTCGGATATTGAACAGCATAATATTGAACGGCAGCAATTCCGGGAAGTACTGGAATCGATCAATGCTACGCGAATCCCGGATCGTCTTAAGATTTTGGATGAGTTCCTTACAGTTGAATTACATATCACTTTGCCTGATCTCCTTCAATTTATCGAGGCCGGAGGCAATAAGAACTACGATTTAGATTTTCTGGGTGAGACCATGGATATGTTCTGTCAGTGTGGTTTTGCCCAGAAAAATGAGTTTGAAACCCAGGAGGCTACCTACGAGCACCACCATTTAGGTGATCATCACGATCACTTTATCTGTACCTCTTGCGGCCTCATCCGTGAATTTCGCAATAACCGGTTGGAAGGGCTGCAGATGGAGATAGCTGCCGAGTTTAACTTCCACCCGCTGCAGCACAAAATGGAAATTTACGGGCTATGTGAGGATTGCCTGGCCAAGCGAGAGGTCAATCCGCCTTTGCAGCTTGCCGCTGTCGGTGAAAAGGTCAGGATTGTCGAGATTGTCGGCAGCCGGGAGATGCAGGCCCGGATGGCGGCAATGGGACTTAGTCCGGGGATCTTGCTGGAAGTGATCAATAATAACCCGGGCGGACCTTTTATTGTTGCCGCCCACGATACCAGGCTGGCCCTTGATTTAGCCATGGCTCAATCTATTCTGGTCACCCATGCCTGTCGGCATCCGGATAAAAAGTAGTATGGCGTTGCGAAAACTTCGATCTACGGCGTCGCAGCGCATTTTTGTTCGTTCGGCATACTAAAAGTATAGCCTCACTCTCAAAAACACACTACTCCTTGTATATCAAACTTTTTGCTTAGCCATTCCTTGCAGATTTTTTTGCGAGAGTTTCAATTTAATTTTCAAGTTACGTGTCATAAAATTTAAATGATATGAGACTAATAAAAAAGATTATTACTTACTCCAATACATAAAGAAGGATCACAATGCAGAAGACTATAGCTATTTTAGAAGGTGATGGAATTGGCCCCGAGATTATGCGTGAAGCTATTAAGGTTTTGCGGGCTGTCGAGACCAAATACGACCATCAATTTACCCTGAACCATGCGCCGTTTGGAGCGGGGGCGTATTTTGCCGAGGGATCGCCGTTTCCCGAGCAGACCAAAAAGGTCTGTGATGAAGCGGATGTGATCATGAAGGGTCCGGTGGGCTTGGCCGTTGAGAAGATGAATGATATTCCCCAGGAGCACCGCCCTGAAGTTGGGGCCATTCTACCGTTACGGAAACGCTATGACACTTTCGCTAATTACCGGCCGGTCCGGCTACCGAAATCACTGGCAGGGTTTTCTCCGCTCAAGGAAGAGATGATCGGCGATGGTATTGACATTCTGATGATTCGGGAACTGGTTGGCGGCATCTATTTCGGCAAAAAGACCGAAGGCACTGCCACCGCTTTGAAATATGCGGAAGATGAGTGCATTTATACGGAAGATCAGGTCAGAAGGGTCGCGGTGGTTGCCTTTGAGGAAGCCCGGAAAGGCAAGACCCAGATGGTCAATATCCACAAGGCCAATGTTCTGGCAACCTCGCGTTTCTGGAACGTGATCGTTGAAGATGTCGCTAAGCAATACCCCGATGTTCCTTACCAATCGGTTCTGGTTGATAACGCCGCCTACCAACTGGTCATCAATCCTTCGATGTTTAATGGCGTGGTGTTACTCGAGAATATGATGGGTGATATCTTGACGGATCAGGCCGGTGGGGTGATAGGTTCACTCGGGCTGATGCCTTCTGCCTGCATTGGTCCCGAAAAGGGCTATGTTGAGCCGGCCCATGGTTCGGCCCCGGATATTGCCGGCCAAAACATTGCCAATCCGTACTCGATGATTGGCAGTGTTGCCCTGATGTTTGATAAATGCCTTGACTCACCCAAGGAGGCCCAGGAAATCTGGGACGCGCTCTTTGCCGTTTTTGAAAAAGGCTATACCACAAGTGAGCTAAGTGCCGGATATGCAGAAGACAAGGTTCTTTCGACCAGCGCCTTTGGAGATATGGTTGTCGAGATTATTCAAGGCTGAGCAGCGATAAACTAGTGCCTAAAGTTAGAAGTGCCTAAAGTGCCTAAAGTGCCTAAAGTGACTAAGGTGCCTAAAGTGCCTAAAGTGCCTAAAGTGCCTAAAGTGCCTAAAGTGCCTAAAGTGCCTAAAGTGCCTAAAGTGCCTAAAGTGCCT
>DAOVJK010000279.1 GCA_030673265.1 Pseudomonadota bacterium
GCATCTCGACTGGTGAAATATGCGGGTTAGTCCTTTTGGCAACGCCTGCAATTGTAAAAAAATTGCCGCCTGAATCTGTACAAGCCGGCAAAAATTGCTATTATGACCGGGCTTGCAGTCAACGAAAGAACATGTTTAGCCAATCCGGGGCAAAGTAGAAAAAATATGAATTTGCAGATCAATTATCCCGAAGAACTGCCTATTGCGGCAGCCCGCCAGAAAATAATCGAAGCTATTCGCGACAATCAGGTCGTGATAATCGCCGGGGATACCGGTTCAGGTAAATCCACCCAATTGCCCAAGATGTGTTTGGAGGCTGGTAGGGGCCGGACCAAGATGATCGGTTGCACCCAGCCCCGGCGGCTGGCCGCTACCTCGGTAGCCAGTCGGGTGGCGGAAGAGCTGGGAGCTGCGGCGGCTAACCTGGTTGGCTGCAAGATCAGATTCGCCGATCGGACCAGTAGCGCGACCCGGATCAAATTCATGACCGATGGCATCCTGTTGGCCGAAACCCGTCGGGACAATCACCTGAACGGCTACGATACGATCATCGTTGATGAGGCCCACGAACGCAGTCTTAATATAGATTTTTTGCTCGGTATTCTGCGGCGGCTCATTACCCGGCGTCGGGATCTCAAGTTGATCATCACCTCGGCCACTATTGATACCGACAAATTCGCCAAGGCCTTTAATGATGCGCCGGTGATTAAGGTTTCCGGACGGACCTACCCGGTTGAACTTCGTTATCTGCCGAGTGATGAAGAAGAGGACGCCGGTTATGTCGAGCAGGCGGTTGCGGCAGTAGTTGAGTTGCATAAAGAGAGTGGCAACGGTGATATTCTGGTCTTTATGCCCACCGAGCGCGATATCAGGGAGACGGTTGACGGTCTGGAAAAGGCTATTGCCAATGGCGAGGGAATCAAGGGGGGGGCGACGGTTTTACCCCTCTTTGGGCGGCTGTCGGGCGGAGACCAGAATCGGATATTCAGACCTGCCAGGGGCCGCAAGATTGTGGTGGCGACCAATGTTGCCGAGACCTCGATCACCGTACCCGGCATTCGTTATGTCGTCGATACCGGTTTGGCCCGAATCTCCATCTATAACCCGAGGGCCAGAACCAGTAAATTGCCGATTCGGAAAATATCACGTGCCAGCGCCGACCAGCGCCTGGGCCGCTGCGGGCGGACCGGCCCCGGTATTTGCCTGCGGCTGTACTCCGAGGATGATTATCTGAACAGGGAGGATTTTACCCGGCCCGAGATCCAGCGGGCCGATCTGGCCGATGTCATTTTGCGGATGCTGTTTCTGCATCTTGGCGAGCCCGGCAGCTTTCCGTTCATTGACCCACCTGCCCCCCGGGCGATCAAAGACGGTTATAACCTGCTCTGGGAACTGGGGGCGATCAAGATGAAGGATGGCAATCGCTTAACCGCACATCTGACTGGTCGGGGCAAGATCATGGCCCATTTGCCCCTCGACCCCCGGATAACCAGAATGATTATCGAGGCCCGGGATCGTAATGCCGTGGCGGAGGTGACTGTCATTGCCGCCGCCCTGAGTATTGCCGATCCAAGGATCCGACCGGCGGATTGCGAAAAGGAGGCGGACCAGGCCCATGAGAAATTTGCCGGCGGCGGCTCTGATTTCCTCTCATTTCTTAATATCTGGACAGAGTGCGCGAAACTGCCCAGCCAGGGCCGCTTGCGCAAATTCTGCAAGCAGAATTTCCTCTCCTTCATGCGTATTCGGGAATGGCGTGATATCCATGAACAGATCCGTTCAATCCTCGACTCCCAAAAAGGTTTTAAATTCCATGGGTTTTCGGCCAAGACCGACAATATCCATAAAGCGATTCTCAGCGGTAGCCTCCGCAATCTTGGCCTGCGCAAGGCCAAAAATATTTACCAGGGAGCCCAGGATAAAGAAGTGATGATCTTTCCTGGTTCGGCCTTGTTCAACAAGGCGGGCAAATGGGTGATGGCCGCTGAGCTGGTTGAAACTTCCCGGCTTTTTGCCCGCTGTGTGGCCAATATCAAGGTTGAATGGATCGAGCCGCTGGCCGGTCATCTCTGCAAATATTCCTGGGTGGAGCCGCATTGGGAGAGGAAACGGGGCCAGGTGGTGGCCTTTGAGAATGTTTCCCTGTTCGGCCTGTTAATCGAGGCCAGGCGCCGGGTTAATTTCGGGCCGCACCAACCCGAGGAGGCCCGGGAAATTTTTATCCAGCAGGGCCTGGTCGAGGCTGACCTGGGTGGGACCTTCCCGTTTCTAAAGCATAACATGGCCATGATCGAACGGCTCCAGGAGCTGGAAGATCGGGTTCGGCAGCGGGATATCATGGTTGATGACTGGACTATCAATCGTTTTTATGATGAGCGGCTACCCAAAGATGTCTATGACCGGACCAGTTTGCTGCGATTTATAAAACAGAACGGTTCGGATGATTTTCTGCGGATGGTCGAGGATGATATCGTCAGTCGGGAGCCTGATTCAGAACAATTGGCTGAATTTCCTGATCAGCTTGATGTCGGCGGTTTTTCCTGCAAGGCCACCTACCGTTTTCAACCGGGTACCGAGGATGATGGCATCTCGGTCCATATCCCGGTGGATGTTATCTCCCAGGTTGAGCCGAGCCGTCTTGACTGGCTGGTGCCGGGTATGCTGCTCGAAAAAATAATTTTTCTGTTAAAGGGGCTGCCCAAGTCCTTGCGGCGCCAGTTGATTCCGGTGCCGGATACCGCCAGGGCCATTTTTGATGAGTTGCAGTTTGGCCATGGTTCTTTCTACGGGGCCTTGCAGGATCTGATCATGGCCAGAAAGCAGGTCAGGATCGAGCGTAGCGACTGGCCGCTGGAGTCGCTGAGCGACCATCTCAAGGCTCGATTCTGTTTGATCGACAGCCGGGGTAAAATCCTGAAGGCCAGCCGTGATTTCGCTGATCTGGCTGTGCCTGCAACGGCTCGCCCGGCCAGTGACCTGCTTGCCGTTTTGAAGCAGAAATGGGAGAGGCAGAAAATTAATGACTGGGATTTCGTTGACTTGCCGGAGAGGATCCCGGTCAAGGATCGCCAGGGCAGGTTGCTTGGTTTTGCCTGGCCGGGGCTTGAAGATACTGCTGGAAATGGGGTGAATTTACGACTGTTTGCGAGTCGGGAGGATGCCGTTGCTGCGAGTAGATCAGGGTTGCTGGCCCTTTATCTGACTAATTTCCAGAAACTGAAAAACCTTAAAAAAAAATTCACCCTGGGCACTAAGAACTGGGCGCTTTATGAGGGGATCGGCAGCAGGGATGAAGTCAATCGCGATCTGCAGACCTTTATTTTGGAGGAGGTTTTCTCGTGTCGGGCCGGCTTGATTCCCGACCGCGATTCCTTCGCTATGCAGCTTGATATGGTCAGGAAAGAGGGGCTCTTTGCCCTGGGCCGCAAGTTACTCGATCAGGTGGCAGTGGTGCTGCGCGAAAGACGGGCGGTGCTCGATCAGATCAATCGTTATGAAGGGATGGCCACACCGGGGGAGAGTAAAAAGCAGTTCGATGATTTCCGGCGCCATCTGGATACGGTCATTCCTGGCAATTTTTTAAGGATCTTTGACGCCAGGCGGTTGCGAAACTGCCAACGTTACCTTAAGGCCTTACTGATCAGGATTGAGAGAGCTCATGCCGATCCAAGCCGTGACACATTGAGGGCCGAGCAACTCCGAGTTCATGAAGATCGTTTGATTGCTGCTGGTAAACAGCAGACCTTTTCCAAGGATTATGAAATGGTTCTGAGGGAGTACCACGAGATGATCGATGAATTCAGGATTTCGGTCTTTGCCCAGGAGCTCAAAACCGCCTTTCCGGTCTCGTCAAAACGTCTCGACAAAAAGTGGCGAGAGTTAACCGGCTTGGCTTGAATTCTCAGGTGGTTAATCAGGGGATTCGGATTTATCCGTATTACTCATCCAAAGTTAACTGCAGATAGACTTTCTTCGTCTGTCAGCGACTAGCCCGCATAATTCATGAGTATTTTTGAAAAGTCATTTTAACTGATTGTACTTGAGTGTTAAACCTTTGGTTTGCTGTGGAATATCAAGGTCACAGTTTGTACCAAATGAAATACATGGTTTGTTTTTCAGATAGCGCAGACTTCGAAACTACTCACCCTGCGGGTCAGCCGATATATCCGTATAGCACCCCTCAGGGGGGTA
>DAOVJK010000105.1 GCA_030673265.1 Pseudomonadota bacterium
ACTGACCTCTGCCGAATTGCTGGCCACGATCTGCGATGAACTCGGAATAAAGTACCGAATTGCCCCCCTCAGTATCAAGGAACTGGTCGACAATATCAACCGCTACCTGCTTGACGCCCATGCCAATGGTCGCAAAACCGTCCTGATAATCGATGAGGCCCAGAACCTTAGCCCGGATGTCCTTGAACAGATCCGCTTGCTCACCAATCTGGAGACCAACCAGCGCAAATTATTGCAGATCGTCATGCTCGGCCAACCGGAACTGCGAGACCAATTGGCCCGCCCCGAATTACGCCAACTAGCCCAGAGAATAACTGCCAGATATCATCTGGGGCCACTGGATCGCAACGAAATCGCCCCCTATATCAACCACCGTCTGGGGGTCGCAGGTCACCACAAAAAACTCTTCCCGGACCAGGTGATTAACAGGATATACGGTCTGACCAACGGCATCCCGCGGTTAATCAACGTCATCTGCGACCGGGCCCTGCTCGGTACCTATGTCGAGGGACGAGAACAAGTCAACCATCTCACCCTGAAGAAAGCTGCCCTGGAAGTTTTTGGCCATTCCGGCAATTCCCTGGGGATCCTCAGGTGGCTGATCCCCGCTCTCTTCGTAATCTCACTGGCCGGCGCCATCTTCTTTAGCGGAGCCATGAAACCGGCAAAAGATGCCACCATCGGCAATCCTCCAAGTACGCAAGCGGTGCTGGCAACTGCAAACCAGGACAGTGCCGGGCAAACAGAACGCCTTTCCTGGCCGGCTGAGCTCTCTCCTGCCCAGAGCCTGGCCATGTCCTTCAGCACTATTTTTGCCTCATGGGGCAAGGTCTACCAGGCAGAGCTTGATCCGACTCCCTGTAAACAGGCGGTCAGCCAAGGTCTGGCCTGTCTGAATCGAAAAGGCAGCTTAGGCGGCTTGCGTCATCTGAACCGCCCCGCCATTCTGCAGCTGATCGACCAACAGGGCCGCAGATTTTATGCGCCACTGGTCAAGCTGACCGATAGCAAGGTCTCGCTGCTCATCAACGCCAAGGAGATCACGATCAGCGCCACTGCCCTTGAAAAACAGTGGTTCGGAGCCTACACGATTCTCTGGCAACCTCCGCCTGGCTACAGCAAACCAATCAGACCGGAGGCTAAAGGGCAGGCCGTGGAATGGCTGGCAAGCCAACTCAAAATAGTCAGCGGGCCGCAAACAACTCCCAGCAATCTCGAGCAAATGATTACCGCTTATCAAAAAAGTGAAGGAATGATCGCCGACGGGATTGCCGGACCGGAAACCTTGATTCATCTTAACTCAAGCGTCAGCCATACCGGCCCAACACTTGTGGAGTAGCAAGATGTCCTATATTCTCGATGCCTTAAAAAAATCAGAACAAGAGAGAAAGCAGGGCGAAGTGCCGGGCCTGAACAGTTTCCAGGATCATCCTCGCCCCCCCCGATCAACCAGGCGCATTCTTATTTATATGCTGATCGGCATTTTATTGGTCATAACCCCGGCAATCAGTCTCTGGCTGTTTTTCCGTCAGCCCCCCACTCCAACACCGACAGAGCCAAGCAATGAGGTTATCACCAATACGGCCTTGACCCTGCCCGATCAACCCCAGCCGATTGAGAGCGATGCTATCCAAATTTCGAAAGAAGCACCACCAGACAAAGCGAACCAACCAACCATCATCGCAAAACCGGAAACCCCACCACCGGCCCTTGAAGACCTCACCCCGGGGCCTGAAACAAGCCTTAGCTCCGTTGAGACGGGGGCAACTACCGCAGATATTGGCAATAACGAGCAGTTTCGGGACGATGACCTGGAAAGTCCCGCGCCGACCAAACCCAGGCTTATTCCTTTCGCCAACCTGCCCCCGGATATCCGCAGCGCCCTACCGGAACTGGTTATTGCCGCTCATTACTATTCCAGCAAGCCTTCGTCCCGAATGGCCAGCATTAACGGCCGGATTATGCGCCAGGGGGAATCTGTCACCGATGGTCTCATCCTGGAAGAAATTATTCGCGAGGGAGTTATCCTTTCTTTCCTTGATTACCGTTTCAGTCTTGAGGTGTTCAATCGCTGAGCTGGCGAAAGCAACTCTACGGTCCAAATGCCTGGCGCTGATTTCCCGGGGAATTAAATACTGGTAATCATCCCTGTATTCATTTGACTTACACCTTTACAAAGGGGTAAACATTGACCAGAGAGAGAACCACAACACCTATTGGCAAACTGCAGTATTGAGCCATGGGTTTAGGAATAATCGGAGGAATATCCAGATGACGGACCGCAAGAAAAAGAACATGCCGGAACGACGCCAGGACCAAAGGTTCAAGGTCAAGTCCGGTACTTTTAAGTCTGAATCCAAGTCAGGCGACATTGTCGATATCAGTATGGGTGGCCTTTCATTCAGCTACGTTGCCAGTGACAATTGGACCGACGAGTCCTTTGATTGCGGGATGCTCATGGGTGAAAATGACCTCTGTCTTGAAGACATCCCCATGAAGATCATCTCCGACTGTGCCATCAACAGCGGCCTTTCCATAACCCGCCGTTGCGGGGTTAAATTCGAAAAACTTACCCCAAAACAAATAGCCCAGCTGGAATACTATATCTGGGCTAATACCGATGCCACCAAGAAATAGACAAAACTCGTCGATGTCTAATCATTCCGGGTTGAGACGGTCAGCGTCAGCCCCCATAGACCCAGTTAAGCCATCAACGACGGTTGCCCGCCGGCTAAAGATATTTATGGGAAAAGCCTTCATAACCCGGATAAACTGGAATTTTTAGAGGTTCTTGATTCTGTTCAGAGCTCGCTTGACAGTCACTCTGTTCAGTACCCCGTTAAGGGGTATAAAAGTCATGCAATTAGTGACTAAACCACAACAACTGACGAGCTCTATCTAAATGTCCCGCCGCGACTTACTGCAACCATTCAAGTGTTCATTCAAAAACCGCTTCTTCCCGCCTAGCCGATTCCCGTGGAAAACCGCCAGCGCCATTCTTTTTGCCGTGGTAGTCTGCCTGGGCCTCTATCTGATCTCCGTCCAGGTGGTCGGCTATTTCCATCGCCAGAGTGAACTGGGAATTATTCTGAGCCTCAAAATCTTCCAGATGGCCTGGATCATCATGTTCTCAATGCTGGTTTTCTCCTGTATGGTCTCGGCGGTTTCTTCGATGTTCCTCTCCAAGGACAACGAAATTGTCTGCGCGGCCCCGGTGTCGGCCACCGATCTGTACGCCATGCGTTTCGCCACCACCACTATCTATACTTCATGGATGATGGTGGTTTTTTCCATCCCCATTTTCGCGGGCTACGGCACGGTGTTCCAGGCCGGCTGGCTGTTCTGGCTGCTGATGCCGCTGGCCGTCGCCTCTACCGCTGCCATCGCCACCGGCATCGGCAATACCGCCACCATTATTCTGATCAATATTTTCCCGGCCCGGCGCACCAAGGACATCGTCCTGTACCTGTCGCTATGCTTCGGGATTTTCATCTATATCATTTTCCGTTTTCTCAAGCCGGAAGAGCTGATCAATCCGGACCGGTTCGGACATTTTGTCGACTATCTTTCGAGCATATCCACCCCGGCCGCGCCATACATCCCGGCCGCCTGGGCCGCCAATCTGCTGTCGCTTTACCTGCTTGACCGGGAGATCGACTGGCTTGTGCTCGGCCTGATTGTAATCACCCCGGTGGCTCTGTTTTTCCTTGGCGAATGGGCGATGCAACGCTGGTTCTTCAAGGGTTATTCCAAGTCCCAGGAATCATTCGGCGGCTACCGTCTCTTTGCCTCCAAAAGAAAATACCGCCCCAAAGTCTGGGGCTGGATAGCCGCCAAAGAGAACAAAACCTTTCTGCGTGACTCAGCCGAGTGGTCCCAGCTCTTCATGATCGCGGCCCTGGTCATCGTCTACCTTTACAACTTCAAAATGCTGCCCGTTGAACGCTCCTTTTTCGAAGAGGAATACATCACCAACATCATCTCCTTCCTGAATATCGGCCTGACCGGCTTCATTGTCACTTCGCTGTCGGCCCGTTTCGTGTATCCATCGGTGGGCGCCGAAGGAGGCGCTTTTTACATCATCAGATCTTCGCCCATCTCTTTAAACCGTTTTCTCCTCTACAAATACCTGTACTACGTGCTCCCCTTCACCGGCCTGGCCCTGCTGATGGTGATAGTATCCGACCATCTGCTGAACATAACCGGCCCGATGTGGTGGTTTTCAGTGGGTACGACCATGCTGATCACCTGGACCGTGGTGGCGGTAGCCCTGGGCTTCGGTGCCCTGCACGCCGACTTCAAAGCCGAAAGCAAGGCCGCAGCCCTGGGCGGCATGGGCGCGGTCCTTTTCCTCTTCACCGCGATGGCCTATGAGATAATCGTCATCAGCCTCGGTTTCTTCCCGGCCTACAAGCTGGTGCGCAAATGGCTGCGCGAGATACCACCCACCTACGAAGATATGACTATTCTTGGTGCCTGGCTCTTCTTTTCGATTATCAGCGGAATATTTATTGCTGTATTTTTCTTCAGGAAAGGTGTAAAAAACTTACAGGAAACAGCCTGACAGGTTGGTGGTTCTCCGGCACATGTATTTCTTTTGCTGACCGGACACAGAAACACCCTTTTTTTCTTTGCACTCCATTGCCAGACAGAGACTATGCTCGCCACCATAATTACTGGTACCATATCCGGCATTAACGGCCTGCTGGTCGAGGTTGAGACCGATATCGCCCCCGGCCTGCCCACGTTCTCCACCGTCGGCCTGGCCGAAGGCGCGGTCCGCGAGGCCAAAGACCGGGTCAAATCGGCCATCCGCAATACGGGCTACAGCTTCCCAAACCGGAGAATCACCGTCAATCTGGCTCCTGCCGACCTTAAAAAAGTCGGCTCCGGCTATGACCTGCCAATCGCCCTCGGCATCCTCACCGCCTCTGAAATACTTACAAGTGACATCCTGGCAAAATACGCAACTATCGGAGAACTCTCTCTGGATGGCTCGGTTCGTGAAGTACCGGGCATATTACCGATGGTAATGGCCGCCAGAGACGGCGGCCTGGAAGGCGTGATCGTCCCGCTTAAAAATGTCCGGGAAGCCGCTGTGGTGGCAGGGCTCAAGGTCATCGGCGTCAAAAGCCTTTACGAGGCAGTCGAATTCCTGGCCGGCAAAAAAGAAATCGCCCCAGCCGTCGCCCTCCATAAAGATCAAGACAAACCAACATTGGCTTACGAGTCTGATTTTTCCGAGGTCAAAGGCCAGGAGCAGGTCAAAAGGGCCCTTGAAATTGCGGCGGCCGGCAATCACAATATCCTGCTTAAAGGTCCACCAGGTTCAGGAAAAACCATGTTGGCCCGGCGAATCCCGACCATCCTGCCGGGACTTACTTTTGAGGAGGCCCTGGAAACTACCCGAATCTACAGCGTGATGGGCCTGTTGCCGCCAGGAAAAAGCCTGCTTGAGGACCGGCCCTTCCGGGCACCGCATCACACGATTTCCGATGCGGGCCTGGTCGGCGGAGGTCAGATTCCCAAGCCCGGCGAAGTCACTCTGGCCCATAACGGGGTCCTGTTTCTTGATGAATTTCCCGAGTTCCGTAAAAATGTTCTGGAGGTGATGCGGCAACCGATGGAAGACTCAAATGTCACCATCGCCAGGGCCGCCGTCTCCCTGAAATTCCCCGCCAGCTTCCTGCTGGTCGCGGCAATGAACCCATGCCCCTGCGGCTACCTGGGCGACCCAGGCCACGAGTGCATCTGTAATTCCATGCAGGTCCAGCGTTATAACAGCAGGTTATCCGCCCCCCTGCTGGACAGAATCGACATCCATGTGGAAGTCCCAGCCGTCCCTTACAGAGAGATCAGCAGCACCAGAAAGCCCGAAGCATCGGCCTCTATCAGAGCACGGGTGGCCCGGGTCCGGCAAATTCAGGAGAAAAGATTTAACGGCCGAAAAACTGCCTGCGTCAACAGCCGAATGACCCCGGCTGACCTCGACAACCACTGCAAACTAAATGACGAAACCAACACCCTGCTTGAAAGCGCGGCAACCAGACTGGCCATGTCGGCCCGCTCCTGCCACCGGGTCCTGAAGATCAGCCGGACCATCGCCGATCTCGACGGCCAGGCGGATATCCAAACTAAACATGTGGCCGAAGCCATTCAGTACCAGCGCTCCGCCCCGAACATTTTCTAAACAAAGATAGCCTCGCGGTTATCTTGAATGAACTTTTTTCATGTGTGGGGAGGGGGAAGGAAAGAACATAAGCCAATGAAAACAAAATTTTCATCGATTAACCTGCTCCAGGAACTGAACAAGCCTGAATTTTCAGATCTTCTTACCGAATTAATCCCCCGCTCTTATCCAAAAAACTCTTTGATTTACACCCCCGGATCCGACCGCGACCTTGTCTTCATCGTCAAGCGGGGCAAGGTCAGGATCTATCTCTGCATGGAAGACAAGGAGTTCTCTCTCGCCACCCTCGAACCAGGTGATATTTACACTACTCATACCAGAGCCCATGTTGAAGCACTGGATGCGGTAGAGCTGTTGACCATGCCGACAGAGAAATTTTATCATTATACCTTGCGTTATCCGACCCTCTCTCGAACTGTCACCCGTATTCTCGGTGAAATGCTCAAACAGTCTTTTTCGATTATAGACAGCCTGCTGTTTAAGGATATCTGTCAACGGCTGACGGATTTCTTCGTCTATGAAGCGCAACAACGGGGGCAGGCTGGAGAAAACGGGGTCCAGGTGCGCCTTGATTTGACCATGGAACAACTTGCTGCCATAGTCGGTTCTTCACGGCAAACGGTCTCAACCATAGTCAACGATATGTCGAACGCCGGGGTCCTGCACAGACAGGGACGGGGGGGTTTTGTAATTCCCAACCTTGACCTTTTAAAGGGTCACTGCCATTCCTGACCCATTCCCTTCCCCCTTCTCACTAAATTCTCAAAAAAAACGGCTCGAGTGTCGGCTGGCTGACAGTTTTTTGTTGCATCACATGATAGGGTGAACAGTATGATATTTACAATCTGTTCGGAATTACGAACCACACCCCAAAGGAGAATGTCATGGCAACCGCGAAAAAAACTATTGAAGAGAAATCAATATGGGATGACGCCCGGCAGATGCTGCGCAAGGCCGAACGCGATGGGATCGAGACTGCCTGGGATCGTTTAGATAAACAGACGCCCCACTGTACATCCTGTGAACAAGGCCTCTCCTGCCGAAATTGCACCATGGGCCCCTGCCGGATCAGCAAGAAAGCCCCTCTGGGGGTCTGCGGTGCCGATGCAGATGTGGTTGTAGCCCGCAATTTCGGCCGTTTTGTGGCTGGAGGCTCAGCCGGTCATTCAGACCATGGCCGTGACTGTATTGAGGCCCTCCATGCTGTGGCCCACGGACTGACCGAAGATTATACTATCAAGGATGAAGCAAAATTACTTCGGATTGCCAACGAGTTGGGACTTGCCACCGATGACCGGCCCGTCCTTGAGGTGGCCAAGGATTTATGCGATCTGTTTTATGCCAATTACGGCAGCGTCCTTAACGAACTTTCCTTTTTATGCCGGGTCCCGGAAAAACGAAAGAAGATCTGGCAAAATCTGGGCATTACTCCCCGCGGCGTTGATCGGGAGATCGCCGAAATGATGCATCGCACCCATATGGGTTGTGATAACGACGCCGCCAACACCATGCTGCACAGTGCCCGCACCTGTCTGGCCGATGGCTGGGCCGGATCGATGATCGCCACCGAGATTTCCGATATTCTGTTCGGGACGCCCAGCCCAAGAAAGTCGATGGCCAACCTGGCCGTTATCAAGGAGGACCAGGTCAATATCCTGGTCCATGGCCATAACCCCATAGTCTCCGAGAAGATTGTTGAAGCGGTCAACGATCCGGAACTCATCGCCCTGGCCAAGGAGAAAGGCGCCGCCGGCATCAACCTGGCCGGGCTCTGTTGTACAGGTAATGATTTGATGATGCGCCAAGGCATCCCCATGGCCGGCAACCACCTGATGACCGAACTGGCCATCGTCACCGGCGCGGTCGAACTCATTGTCGTTGACTACCAGTGCATCATGCCCAGCATGGTAACCATTGGCAATTGTTACCACACTAAGATGGTCACCACCGCCGACAAGGCAAAATTTACCGGGGCCGAGCATGTAAAATTTGAGATGGATAACGGCATGGCCCAGGCCCGCAAGGTCGTCATGATGGCCATCGAGCGTTTTCCATTACGCAATAAAGATCGAGTGGAAATCCCCGAGGGACCGATTGAACTGGTCACCGGTTTTTCCAACGAAGTCCTGCTAACCGCATTGGGCGGCACCCTCACGCCACTCATTGATGCGATCAAGGCCGGGAAAGTCAGGGGCGCGGTGGCCATCGTCGGCTGCAATAACCCCAAGTACCAACAGGATCACTGCAATGTCAATCTAACCAAAGAACTTATTAAAAAAGATATCCTGGTGCTGGTCACCGGTTGCGTTACCACCGCCGCCGGCAAGGCCGGGCTATTGGTGCCGGAGGCCATTGAAATGGCTGGACCGGGCCTCAAGGAGATCTGTGGTTCTTTAGGCATCCCGCCGGTCCTGCATATGGGCAGTTGTGTTGACAATGCGCGGATCCTGCAACTTGCCGCCCTGATGGCCAATGAACTAGGGGTGGATATTTCCGACCTGCCCCTGGCCGGTTCCTCCCCGGAATGGTATTCGGAGAAAGCCGCTGCCATCGGCACCTACTGCGTGGCCTCCGGAATCTATACCCACCTCGGCCATCCGCCCAACATTACCGGCTCGGAAATGGTGACCAACCTGGCCCTTGAAGGACTGGACGATCTCCTCGGGGCCTGCTTCGGCATTGAACCTGACCCCTTCAAGGCGGCCGAATTGATTGACAAGAGGATCAGACAAAAACGCAAGGCCTTGGGTCTTGAGGAATAATCAAGTATCTCATCAGTAACTGAAAAGGTGCCGGGCCACATAACGGCCCGGCACCTCTCGATGGATCATCAATCCGCCCGGCCTTGAACACAAAGAAAACAGACCAAATCCGATTTTTATAAGCTTTTCTTCCTTCTGACCAAGAAAAAAGGCAGAAAAGAGGACATCATATGTTACCCCGCACATTTCACCAGTCGAGATGCCCGATTGCGAAACGCTCGATAGGCAAAGTATGATGTTTTCAGCAGGTAAGCGG
>DAOVJK010000244.1 GCA_030673265.1 Pseudomonadota bacterium
CTATAATGGCGAGACCTGGCTTGACACCAAAAAGCAAATTGATCTGGCCCCGCAAAAGAGGGACCTTGGCTATGTCTTTCAGGAATACACCTTGTTCCCGCATTTGACTGTTTTTAAGAATGTGGCCTTTGCCGCCGGGGAGATGAAAAAGGTAATTGATCTTCTCAAGCTGTTGGATGTCTGGCATTTGAAAGACAGGAAGCCGCATAAATTATCCGGAGGTGAACGGCAGCGGGTGGCTTTGGCCCAAGCCCTGGCTAAAGGGCCTAAAGTGCTGTTGCTGGATGAACCATTTTCGGCCCTTGATATTGTTTCGCGGCAAAAACTGCGGCAGGAACTTAAAAAAATCAAAAAAGAGTTTAACCTGCCGATCATCCATGTCACCCATGATCTCGAAGAGGCAGAGTATTTAGCTGATTCGCTTCTGCCGGTGGTCCAAGGTGAGGTTGATAACCGCTGGCTTGCAAATCAACCAAGGAATCATTTTCAGAAAGAACCCAGTCCAGACCTGCTAAACAATAAAATTGTGCCCATTTATAATATTGCCGAAGCAAAGATTGCCGTCGGAGAGATGAGATGAAAGGCATCATTGACAGCACCCTCCGGGAAGGCAGTCAGATGGTTGGGGTCAGCTTCAGCCTTGCGGATAAGCTGGCGATTATTACCGGTCTCGATAAAATTGGCGTGGAGGAATTGGAGATCGGGGTGGCCAGTAGGTACGACCATGATCTGTCCGAACTGCTCAGACAAGCCAGGGCCAACAGGATTAAGGCCAGACTGGCTCTCTGGTGCCGGTGTCGGCCGGAGGATATCACCTGCGCTGCCGCACTGGAACCGGATGTCATCTCTCTTTCTATCCCCGGTTCTGATCTGCATATCAGCAAAAAACTGAATAAATCGAGAGAATGGGTCTTGGCCACCGCTTCAAGCAGTATAAAACAGGCCCGGGAAAATGGTCTGGGTTATGTCTCGTTGGGTATTGAGGATGCCACCCGGGCCGACCCAGTCTTTCTGGAAAAGATTATTGCCACCGCCCAAGCGGCTGGGATAGACCGGATCAGACTGGCCGATACCGTCGGGATAGCGACCCCTCTCAGCCTGGCCAATCTAGTGACGCAACTTAAGGGACGGTTTGAAGTTGAGATCGGCGTCCATTGCCATAATGATTTCGGCATGGCTACTGCCAACAGTATGGCGGCCTTGGACGGGGGAGCCGACTGGGCTGATGTAACTGTCTACGGGATCGGCGAACGGACCGGCAACGCCCGACTCGAGGAACTGGCCGGTTTTTTGGGTATCAGGCGCGGTCATAATTACGACCTGGCACCCTTGAAAGGGCTGGTCCGGGAAGTAGCGTTGCTCTGCGGCAGACCACTTGACGACCATCACCCGGTAGTCGGTAGCAGGATCTTCGCTTGTGAAACTGGTCTGCACCTGCAGGGGTTGCGCCGGGAACCGGCAACCTATGAGCCTTACCCCCCGGAAACCGTCGGCTTAAAAAGGCAGCTCTTATTCGGTAGTAAAATAGGCCGATTGGAGATCGACGAGAGCCTGAAGCTCGGCAGGAGGAAACTGTCATCCTCCGAATACGACAGGATCGTTGTCGAAGTCAGGGAAAAGGCCGCAACCCTTGCCTATCCCTTGCCTCTGGAAGAATTTTCAACCCTGGTCGGCAACATCAGTAACTGAAGAAAGAGGCTAAGTTGTCTGGACGAATAAGCTGATCTTGCCGGTTTGTGCTTTCAATAAGCAGGCGATATTATCAGGGGAGATCTTGTCGGGAATTACCCGGTAACCCCCGAAAATCCTCCCCTGAAGCTAATTTGTTTACAACGGGCCAGGCTTTAAGCCGCCATCCCTTCCAGGATGAAGGAAGGAAGTTGCATCTGCCACGTCCCTCGGTTTGCGGAGGGAAGGGATGACAGCCTAAAATTCTTCTATTCTGCTCCTGAACCAGCCAATCTGTTTGTCTTTAACTTTTTTCATGTCGAGATGGTATATCTCGTAAGGAAAGAGCAGTTCCGCGACCCCCGAGTCAAAAATCCTTTTCACCTCATATTCGTCATGGGCAACATCCTTCTGGTACATGTAATTCAGATAGCTTTCATTGGTATGGAGAATGAATTCGACTCGCATGCCTCCCATCCTGGCAAAAAACTTAAACATCGGGGTCTTAGAGGAACTGCCGATATTTGTGTTAGAGTGGCGGCCGCCGGAAATGGTATCGCTAACCTCCTCCAAAGTCATGAATGAATCCGCCTTGATGGCTGATTTGGTAAGGTGTTTCTGGAACGTCTTGATGTCCATCACGGAATCGACAACACCCATTAGTCCCAGTTCATCGTCAACAGCCACGGCCGGGTTTTCTTCTCCCTTTCTAAGCAGCTTCAGGACCTTGGCTTCCGAGGGTTTTTTCCTGATACTTACATAGATGGGAATCGAACGGCCATCACCCTTAAAGTTTCGGCGTTTGACCAGGGTCAACTTGCGGCCGATGTCAGGAGTAACTTTTTCCGCCTCTGCCGTGCTGATGACCTGCACATTTTTACAGAGAAAGTTTTCTGGTTCATGGTCGCTTAAAAGATAAGCAGGGGTAAGTTCGCCAATGAGACTGTCACTGTTCCAAACGTAATTGTTCAGGAAGGAGAGAAAATCGGAAAATTTGGCCTCGACATCCGTTTCTCTCTCCCGATGATCAATTGAACCGGCCAACTGCATAAGGAGCAGTTTACGTTTGGCTTCAAACCTGGCTTTTTTGTGATAGCGTCTGTCATAATTAATAAGCAGCAGATCTACCGGACTGCTGGTTGCGTCGATCTCGTTGGTTATTTCGATATGGGATGAATAGTTGGCCAGCACCTTGTTGCGGAGGTAGCGGATTACGCCGTCAGCAGTACGGCTGTAGCCGTCGATCCGGGAAATAATCTCTCTTTCATTTCCAGCAATTCCGAACATGTTGCCCAACAGTTTGTAAGCTCGCCGGTTTGTTTCAAGTTTTCTGGCCTTGTCTTTTATGAGTGTTTCTATCTCGACGATCGAATTGACGTCCAGGATATCGAAAACCTGGTTCCGGAGCACCCTGTATCTGGAGATCATCTCTTTCGCTCTGAGCATCTTTACCCTGTTGCGGCTATTCTCCGAGAAAATGTTTTCTCCGGGAGGCAGGCCCTTGGTGGCAAAAGGTCCGTTCTGATCAAGCAGGGCGAACATATTATCTCTGCGGTTGGCATTCATGATTTATTGGCATTGTTATGACAGGGCATATTAAACATTATCGATGATTTTCAGAAAATTAGTAAAGAATATTTCAAATTCGCACTTTATCTGGCTGCGATTTCGTGCTGCGGTTGTAAGAATTTTATTCCGGTCGATTGCCTGATCCTGCAGCGATGCCAGCCACTTCTCGTCGTTATCCAGCCACGCTTCGACTTCTGCGCTGGAGGCCGAGTGATTGTCAAATTGTACACCCATGATATGGGGCCGGTCTATTACCGAGAAGGCCTCGACCTGGCAGTCAATCGAGGTGGCCAGGATGCGCAGATGGCCGGGTAGTGGTTCTTTAACGGTCTGGGCGTGCCACTTGAAGATCGGGAAACAATCCGGCAAGCCGGCAAAGGCCGGGTGGTTATGACCGCTGTGGGTCAGGTAGCCGGTTACGAAGCCGATACTGCTCTTATGATTTCGGCCAACCTGCGCCCCAAGGGCTTCAGCCAGTAGCTGGTGGCCAAGGCAGAAACCAAGGTAGGGCCGGTTGTCGGCCAGGGATTTTCGGATAGCCCTTTTTTCCTCAACCAGAAAGGGAAATTTTTCTTCCTGGTCCACATTCGGACCGCCGCCCAGAACCAGCAGACAATCGTAGGGGGCAAGTGGTGGGATCTTTTCTTCCCAGGTTCTGATCACCTCGAGTTCTACATTATTTACCAGGGCCGCTTCCCTTAGAAACTTCCCCGGCCCCTCCCAGGGACTATGCTGAAATACCAGGAATTTTCTGGTCACGGTTTCGTTCCTTTGCGGAGGTTATTGATCCGAGGTGGCAAAACAAAAAGGAGACGTCCTGGTCTCGTCTTTATTTTGTCGGTTAATTATTCGGTAAAGTTCCAGACCGTCGCCCCTTCAAAACCGAAGGAAGAAGATAGGTGCGCCAGCGCCTCTCGTCCCTTCGGTTGCGGAGTGAAGGGGCAACAGTCTGAAAATATCTAGAATGCGAGACTAGCTGAGACCCCGCCGTAAAAATGGCTGTCCTCGGCATCGTAGCTCACAGCCTTTATGGCAGTTTCCGCTTCGTCGGTGAGGGCGAAGGAGTAGTATAGCTCTGGAGTGACCGAGACATACTCGCTGACCGTGAAGGTCATGGACGCGCTCAGGAGTCCGTCGTGTAGTTCGCTGTAATCGGCCTCATCATCGAGATAACCAACCTGGGCGCCCAGATCCAGAGCCATGGCCTTGGTGATCGCCAGAGAATGACTGATCCCCAGGGTCACATAGGAACCGGGGAGATGGGCAATGTCCGTATAATAGGTCAGGGTCGGGCTCAGGATGACATCGGCGCTGATACTGGCATAGACCTCCTGGGTGTCGGCGGCACCGTCCACATTGTAATAAATCCAGCCGGCCCCGTAGCCGATCTTGCCGACAGCACCGTCATATGAAAGGGTCATGTCCGTCTCATTCCAGTTGGCCGTCTCAAGACCGGTTTCGTCCGTGTCGAGGTTGCCCCAGAGGTTCGCGGCAAAACCTTTGTAACTGACGGTCATTGACGGCTGCAGGACCACACTGCTGTCGCTGAAGGCGAAGCCCCGCCAGACATACTGGCTGTAAGCGCCCATGCTGAGGTCAGCTTCGGGCTTGTCCTCGGCCAGCACGTTGCCGGGATTAAGGGCGGTTAA
>DAOVJK010000163.1 GCA_030673265.1 Pseudomonadota bacterium
ATCTGCACAGAGGCTTACAGTGTCATCGTCGAATAAAAATAAGAAAGCGATATCGAGGTCGTGGAAATGTAACCATATTCATCTTACGATTTTTCTGCTGATCATTGCTTTTATCCTCACCTTGTTTGTCGGGGCGGGTCTTTATTCTGTCGCTGCCCTTGCTGTGCCTGATATCTCGTCAATTTCCTCGTATAACCCGCCGGTGGCCACTGTTTTTCTGGATGATAAAGGTGAGCCTATTGCCGAATTTTATCGGGAAAGACGTTATGTTGTTCCTTTCAACGTAATGCCGGATCTGCTGCCGATAGCTTTTGTGGCCGCAGAGGATGGTCGTTTCTTTCAACATGGCGGTGTCGATGGCTGGTCGGTACTGCGAGCAATGTTCAACAATATTCGTTCTGGCAGGCGTTCCCAGGGTGGTAGTACCATTACCCAACAGGTTGCCAGTTAACTGCTGCTATCTCCTGAAAAAACCTATTCCCGTAAACTCAGGGAGGCCATTCTCGCTTATAGAATTGACAGTCTTCTCGACAAGGAAGATATTCTCTATCTTTACCTGAATCAGATATATCTTGGTGATGGGGCCTATGGCGTTGAGGCCGCCGCCCGGACCTATTTCGATAAACATGTTGCTGAATTAAACCTGGCCGAGATAAGTCTGTTGGCCGGTCTACCCCAGGCGCCAAGTCGTTATTCCCCCTTCAAAAATTTTAAACTAGCCAAAGGGCGACAGCGCTACGTTTTGAATCGGATGGCTGCAGACGGCTATATTACGCCTGATGAAGCCCGACAAGCCTATCGCCGGGTCCTGCGCTGGAAAGTTGATAAAGAGCAAAAAAACGATGTTGAGAAATATTTTATCGAGCATGTGCGTCAGTATGTTGAAGATATGTATGGCAGAGACGAGCTGTTGGCAGGTGGGTTGGTTGTCCATACAACTATGAATCGAGCACTCCAGGTGGCTGCGGGTGCATCTGTTGCCAAGGCTGTAAATGACTGGCGGCAACGTAATCCTCGGGCTACCAAGGTGACGCAGGCAGCTTTGCTGGCGATGGAAGTTGGTTCCAGTCGGGTGGTGGCAATGATTGGCGGTAACGATTTCGACAGGAGTCAATACAATCGGGCTGTGCAGTCCAAAAGGCAACCTGGTTCGGCTTTCAAGCCGATTATTTATGCGGCAGCCCTGAAACGCACTGTGACTCCAGCTGATATTATTTTCGATAAACCGTTGAAACTGCAAGGTAATGTTGCCGGCCAATTCTGGGAGCCTAAAAACTTCAGTGGTGAATATTATGGTCGGACGACGGTATGGACCGGTTTAGTGCATTCCCGTAATATTGTTAGCATAAAGATTCTCCAAGGGGTCGGGGTTGAGCCTGTCAGGGGATTAGCTGCCAGGATGGGCATCACTGCTAAACTTACCGATAATCTTTCCCTGGCCCTCGGCACGTCGGGGATATCCCTTGTCGAGATGACTGGCGCCTATAATGTTTTTGCCAGTAACGGTATGTACCATACCCCAGTGTTTGTCCGTAAAATTGTTAGCCGGCATGGTAAAATTTTGGAAAAGGACTCTGAACAGAAGGGCCGACGAGCGTTATTGCCAAGGGATGCCTATCTGGTCACTGATATGCTTAAAGGAGTAATTACAACCGGAACCGGCAGTAAAGCAAGGGGGTTGCCGGTTGAGGCTGCGGGCAAGACCGGCACAAGCGACCATAATATGGATGCCTGGTATGTTGGCTATACTCCTGAACTTGCTGCCGGGGTCTGGGTAGGTTTTGATCAGGATGTTTCCCTTGGTATTCATGAAACCGGTGGTCGGGCCGCAGCGCCAGTCTGGCTTGATTTTATGAAGAGAGCTCTACGAAGTCGTTCTGTGCAGAAGAAAAAATTTCCTGTTCCCGAGGGTGTGGTGTTTTTGCCCATGAACCCTCTGACTGGTGAGATCACGGCGGAAAAAAATGGCAGGTCGGTTATGACTGCTTTTAAGAAGGATATGCTGCCGATCCAGTAAATTATTATTAATCGTAATATTTATTCTATGTTATCGATAGCAGGTTTTTTTGTTCATGAATAAAAAAAGCCTGCCATGCAGCAGGCTTTTTCTATATCAAAAATTAAAGATTTGAAGTTGTCTATGTATTAGGCAAATTACTAAGGTCATCTCTACCGCTGTGTATAACCTTGAATTTCTCTTTAAGCTCGCTGGTCAGGGCTTTTTCCTGGTCATCATCAAGTGGTGCTATTCTGATTGCGACCCTTTTCATTTTTTTTGGGGCATCTTCGAATGAGGTAAGAATGCTGAGAATTCTGCTTTGCCTGTCATTTAGGATGGCGGTTACTTTGGTAACCGAACCGGGTTCATCGGGTAAATCAAAAACGTACTGAATAGCATTATCCTTGATGCCGGTCATGTGGATAAAACCGCGCAGAACATCAGTTTCACTAAGAAGACCTATCAGATGACCGCCATCATCAATGACCGGTAGACCGGAAATTCTGGAATTGAGCATTATTAAGGCCGCTTTTTCCAACGTTTCCTTACCGGAGAGGGTGAAGGGGGTATTGGTCATGACATCCTTAACCTTCATTTCTGAAAGCAGATAATAAAGTTCGTGAATATCCAGGGAGGTGGTCTTGGAGGGAGAGGCATCCTTGACATCCCGGTCGGTGATAATCCCGATCAGTTTGCCGTGGGAAACCACGGGCAGACGGCGGATCCGGTTTTCCTTCATTATTCTGGTTGCTCTCATCAGTGAGGTGTTTTCGTCAACCGTCATAACATCTTTGGCCATCCAGTCCTGAATAAGCATTCTATAGTTCTCCTAGAGATTATTATTTATGGTTTTGTTTCATTTATCAGGTCTGATTGATTTTAACAAATTTTTTCGGAATATTCCTTTCTTTCTGGTAAATGTAACTACGATTTTATCTGGGCTTGAAAAAATCGCTAATTCCACTTTTAAGTATCAACTTGGACGTTGATTTGCACTGCCAATGGCCATAAATGTCGGTAAACGGTTACAGGTTTTGGTGAATTCGTAGTAAGTATGAGTGTGTATAATCAAGAATTTTGATAATCAGGAAGGCTAGAATCCGAGAAGTAAGTAGTTTGTTGACGAAGTCTCTCTCCGTTTGCTTATCTGTAAGTGAGGTCACATGAGGGTATGGCGACTAATAAATAATCATTACGACGCCCTAGATCTGGTTTTTCGCAGTCCTTCGCTTAGCTGCGACACTATCAAAAATTGATTATGAATGATAGTAATTGCTATGCCAAATAATATTAGTGAGCATCCATGAAGGGATATTTGTCGCCCATATCCGATCATAAACTTGCCGGTTTGTTGGATTATTTGGCCGGAGAGGATTCCTTTGCCTTCTTTGAAACTACCAGAGTGAGTGAAGATAACTATCTCTCTTTCCTTTTCCTTGAGCCGGTTAAGAGATTGGTCTGTAAAGTTGCTGATGATCCCGCCGTTTTTCTGGAAACCGCCCAGCGATATCTTGATCAGGGCTATTACCTGGCCGGTTGTTTTTCTTATGAGTTCGGCTACCTTCTCGAAGAGGCATTGGTGGATCTTGTTAATGCCAGTGAGCAGATTGTGGCTGAACTAGGCGTTTATGAAAAACCCTTTATTTATGATCACCGACGTGCTGATTTCGTTGACAATAAACCTTGGCCACAGTGGGATGGTGGCAAAGATATTGCTGTTGATAGTTATCGGGTAAGCGACCTGACTTTCAGCCAGGACAAGCAAGATTATCTGGCAAAGATCGCTCAGATAAAACAATATATTGAAGCTGGTGACACCTACCAGGTTAACTATACCCTGAAACTGCTTTTTGATTTTCAGGGTTCTGATATGGCCTTCTATAAAGCTTTGCGTCGCAATCAGAGCGTCTCGTACGGCGCCTTCATTAAGGATGGTGAGCGGCGGACGCTGTCTTTCTCCCCGGAGCTTTTTTTCAGGAAAAAAGGCAATGAGTGTCTGGTTAGACCGATGAAGGGGACTATGCACCGCGCACCCGGCCTTGAGGAAGATTTGTTGGTCCGAAGCGGTCTTGCTGATGACATTAAGAACCGCAGCGAGAATGTCATGATTGTGGACTTGCTCCGTAATGATCTCGGCAGGCTCAGTGAAATGGGTACGGTTGATACCGTGTCAATGTTTGATGTCGAGACCTATGAAACATTGCATCAGATGACTTCTTCTGTCAGGGGTGAACTGAAGTCGAATGTAGGGCTTTTAGAGCTCTTCCGGGCCATGTTCCCCTGTGGTTCCGTGACCGGTGCCCCCAAAATCAGAACCATGGAGATTATTCGGGAATTGGAGGCAGAAGCAAGAGGGGTTTATACTGGTGGTATTGGTTTTATCTCGCCGGATGGCGAGGCAGTTTTTAATGTGCCGATCCGGACTGTACTCCTCAATAAGGGCCGCGGCGAGATGGGAATTGGTTCGGGCATAGTTTATGATTCTGATCCGGAAAAGGAATGGGATGAATGTTGCCTCAAAGGTCGCTTTCTCCAGGCATCTCTCCCTGAGTTCAAGTTGATCGAGACGATACTTTATCATCCGCAACACGGATTTTGGTTGATGGGTCGCCATCTGGAGCGGTTAAGAGGGTCTGCGGTTTATTGGGGGTTCTCCTTTTCAGAAGAGGATCTAAGCCAGGCGTTGGAGCGTACTGCGGCCACTTTGGCAAGCAAAGGGTGGCATCGGGTCAGGCTGTTGTTATGTAAGGATGGCGGTTTGGAAATCAGGGCGGTTTCTTGTTCTGAACCGGCAGTCGGACTTGGCCAAGAGAACTCAAGGTTGCCTGAGGTCGTGATGTCTCAATCCCATACTGATTCAACTGATCCGTTTTTTCATCATAAAACTACCTGTCGCAGTTTGTATGATGCCGAAAGAGAGAAGGCGGGAGCGGCCGGGTTTTTCGATGTCTTGTTTTGCAATGAGCGTGGTGAAGTAACAGAAGGCAGTATAACTAATGTTTTTATTCGGAAAGCGGGGAAGCTGCTGACTCCGCCATTAAGCTGCGGGCTCTTAGGGGGAGTGTTAAGGGGGGCCTTGCTTGCAGGAGAAGTGATGGCGCCAGATAGCCTGCCGGTCATAGAGAAGGTGCTAAGCGTTAAGGATTTGCGGGAGGCTGAAGCGATCTACACGGGCAATTCGGTAAGAGGGTTGACCAGAGTTAACCTTGCTGATGATGAGCTGGGTTAGTTGGGATGTTTTACAAATTTAATATGTGGCCAAGGTTGAATGCGGAAACTTGACAGATATTTTTTTGTACCAGGTTTTTTGTGCAATTAAGCGCTGGAAATCAAGCTGTATGCGAGGATGATGATACTGGCGGCGGTAGCTGTGGTCAGCAGCCATTTGCGCCAACTCGGACAGTTTCGGTTAACGAAAAACGTAAAGTAAAATGATCCTCCCAGCATCAGGAAGGTCATGGGTATGAAATACCATCTGTATTCGACCATCAACCGGGAGAGGCCCGCACTTCCCAGGCCAAGACCGGCCAGGATCAGAGGAATCTTTCAGCAAAGGGCAAAGATAGTTGAGGTTAGAACGGCGCCGGCTTTCATTAGCAGGCTGATCAGATCTGATGTTTTACCCATTCTCGGCGTTGGTCCTTTGTGAAGTCAAATGATCTTTATGTTGTTTTCAGTAAGATATCGGGCGGTCTTACTGCAGATTGGCGCGGTGGTTCTCAGGTTTATTGGCTGGTCACTTCTCTTGATCCTGATTCTTTCTGCTTTGGCAACTATATTACGACCATCGGCCATTATAATTCTGCTTTTGCGATCTAAGACCAGCGTCAGTTGGCCGGCCTGGTCCTCTTCCAGTACGGTTCGGGCCGGCAGGTTGAATTCCGCTGGATCGATCCTCTTGTTCATGGTCAGGATTGCTTGTAGAGATTACGGATAATGTCGGCCTTGCCGATGACTCCGACAATTTTTTCATCTTTAACAACCGGCAGGGTGTGCATTCTGCGGTCGGCCATGATAGTAGCAAGTTCGGACATCGGAGTGTCTTCGTTTACCGTTACCACTTCGTTGGAATAGATGTCTTTGACTTTAGTGCCAGTCATTTTCTTCATTTCTTTATCAAGCTTGGCAGGATTTTCAAGAAAGATCATGCTGTCGAGAATGGTCATAATGGTGGGGATGTGCACTTTTTTGCTCTGGTCGATCAGGTCGCTTTCGGTGACTATCCCCAGAAGTTTTCCCGACTCGTCAACAACCGGCGCACCGCCGATCCGGTTTTCCCAGAATAGGTCGGCCAGTTCACTTACGGCCAAGTCAAGCTCGACGGTTATAATCTTGCGGGTCATTATCTCTTTAGCGGTATGCATGGATTCTCTCCAGAGTTATTATTTGTTGTTGAATAGTTTTGATATTACGGTCGGTAGTTCGTCAGCAAGTTCCGAGGCGAGCAAACCGGCTTCGATGTCCTTGCCTTTGGTTAATCGGTCAGCCGCAAGTCCGTGTGCATAAACACCTAGAGTTGCAGCTTCCCATGGGGGTTGCCCCTGGGCCAGCATACTGCCGATGAATCCAGACAGGACATCGCCGCTACCGCCAATAGCCAGGGCCGGGTTGCCGGTTACATTGATAGCGGCACGGCCATTAGGGTCGGCAATAATTGTATTAGCGCCCTTAAGAACTATGAAGATGTTGTGCTCTACGGCAAAATCCCTGGCTATCTCTAAGCGATTGGCCTGGATCTCTTTGGTAGTTTTGCCGGTCAGTCGGGCCATTTCTCCGGGGTGGGGAGTCAGGATGCGAATCCCAGGCGGCTTAGTAAGTTGGCCAGAATCTCCCGCCAAAAGATTGAGGGCATCGGCATCGACAACCATCGGTAGTTTCTGCTTTCGGTAAAGCCTTGAGACCAGTTGGCCGG
>DAOVJK010000276.1 GCA_030673265.1 Pseudomonadota bacterium
GGTAAGCTGCCGATAGAGAGCAATTTCCTGGGGGACCAGACCGATCATCTCCGCTATCTTGCCGGCCTGCTGCTGGTTATCAGCACCATAGATCGTCACCGAGCCGTCAGTGGCCCGGAGCAAAGTGCTCATAATGGAAATGGCAGTGGTCTTACCGGCGCCATTCGGACCCAATAGGCCAAAGATATCCCCCACCCCGATTTTAATATTAAAGCCATCCAGGGCCGGACGGTCGCTACTCTTATATAATTTGATCAGCCCTGTGGCCTGCAGAGCAATGGCCTGATCCTTATTCCTCTGCATCTCCGAGCCTCTTGTTACTCCTGGCAAATCTGACAAAATCAAAAAAATTGACGATAAAGCGACGCCAGCTATCCGGCGATTGCCACAACATGGCCACATAGCCAAGCAAAACCTTAGGCCGCTTGTAATGGTTCTTGTAGTACTGGATAAAGAGTTCTTCCAGCCGTTCCCTGTTCATACCGTTCGGCACAAACTGGAACCCCATGCAATCCATCTTTTCCCAGTCTTCCTCAAACTCGCCAAGCTCATGGATATTCTGATAGATTGGCGAGCCTGGAAACGGGGTGAATTTGGCCAGGTTGAAATCATCAATAGGCAGCGAAAAGACATAGTCCATACTCTTCTGGATACTACTTTCTGATTCACCGGGCAGCCCCATCATGAGCAACCCTTTGGTCCTGATCCCGGCCTTCTTGATTAAGCGGATCTTCTCGGCCAACATTTTTAGATCGGCATTCTGGCGATGCTGGGCCAGCAAGTCCTCATCACCGGTCTCAATCCCCAGGCTGATCATCCAGCAACCCGCCTTTTTCATCAACTTCAGGAGATCAAAATCAATGTGTTCAGCCCGAACCGCACAATTAAAAGTCATGCCCAGAGGTTGCTCAATCATCAAGGCGGCAAAATCCTCGACCCGTTGGCGGTTAAAGGTGAACTGATCATCATAGAAGTTTATATGGCTGATTCCGAATTTGTCCTTCAGGTAACGAAGATGTTTATACAAATACTCGGCCGAATTGTAGCGGAAATTGCGCCGGAACACCGACCGATCACAATAACTGCAGGCATAAGGACAGCCACGGCTGGAGATACAAGAGGTGTTAGGAGCGGTGGGATAATTGAAGATAGGCAACATATAGGCATCCGGGTAACCAGCCAGTTTCTCATAGGCCGGAAAAGGCAGGCTGTCGAGCTCCAAGCGTGATTCCCGGTAGCCATTATAGATAACCGCCCCACTACTATCCCGAAAAATAACGCCCTCGATGCCAAGCGGTTCCCGGCTCCCGGCCTGGAGCAATTCGGTCAGGGTCTGCTCACCTTCACCCACTACCACAAAATCTACCACCGGAAAATCAGTCAGCACCTTCTCCTGGAGCGCCGAGACATGGACCCCGCCGAAGATGGCACGGATGCCCGGCTGTTCGGCCTTGACCAGCTCAACGATCCTGGTCCCATCGATAAAGCTTGAGGTCGTACAACTAAGTCCGATAAAGGCCGGATTATTGGCCCTGACATAATCTGTGATCAGCGAGTCGGAATCGGGGTGGGCATAGCAATCAATAATATCTGCTGTAATACCCTCACGTTCCAGATAAGCGGCAATACTGGCCAGCCCCAAAGGCGGCATTATATTGGCCTTTCTGGAAATATCCTGAGCGGCCGATTCCTTTTTATAACCAAGGGGATGAATCAACAGGATTCTTTTTTCATCGAGACCGCTTACATTTTCTGTCATTTTATTCCGTACCTGCTTTTGTCAACATAACCGCCGCGTTAATCCCGCCGAAGCCAGAATTACAGCTGATTATTGATGGATGGATAAGATCGAACATCGTGTCACCGGCGAGATTAGCCAACTCTTTATCCGGTTCTTCCAGGCCAACCGTAGGAGGAATCTGGCCGGCAGCAAGACTCTTGATTGCCACCGCCGCCTCAATGACCCCCGCCGCCCCCAGACAATGGCCAATAGCCCCTTTTATTGAATGAAGCGGGACATTGCCGGCGAATAACTGCCGAAAAGCCTTGATCTCCATGGCGTCATTAAATCTGGTCCCGGTGCCATGGGCGTTAATGGCCCCCACCGGATGACTGCCGCCATCGGTACAACAATCAAGGGCCCGGAGCAAGCCGCTGGCTTCACGGCAGGGTGCGGTAATATGCCCGGCGTCGCCAGCCACCCCCCAACCCTTGACTACAGCGAGAACCGGCCAGTTCCGCCGCCGGGCCTCGGCTCTGGTGGTTAGTAATAAAGCGCCAGACCCTTCGCCAAGCGCCAGACCGTCCCGGTTGAGATCAAAGGGGCGGCATCTTTTTTTTGCCAAGGCATGCAGTCTGGCAAAACCGCTCACTACGAACGCACTCAACAGATCGATGCCAAAGACCAGATAGGACCGGGCTTCTGTCCCGCAGCGCAGACGCTGGGCGGCGTCAATTACCGCCAGAGTCCCGGAAGCACAGGCCGCACTGACCGTCGATACCGGCCCGGTCAAACCAACTTCAGCACCAATCATCCTCCCTAAATCCCACGGCTGACCCGGCCAGGGTCCGGATCCTTCATCCAGCAGTTCATCCGGGGCGCCTTTGGTTGTTGAAACAACCAGGCCGGCATCGGTGGGGATTTCCGGCAGATTTTTGACAATCCTGCCGATCAGTTCCGCCAAGCGAGCGGCTGAACCAAGCGGCGCTTCAAGACCAGCAACCGCGCCAACCGGCCATTTGGCCAAAGGGCCGGGCAACACCTCAGAAACGACAGCGGACTGACCATTTTTCAGGCCCTGCCACGTCTCATCCAGATCACCGAGGGTGGTAGCAACCACGGCAGCTGTAACTACGACCTCTTTCATACCAACATCCCGGTTTTCCATTGTTGACGAAATTCTTCGATCCAGACCGGAGGGATCAACAACACCGCCCCCTTTAAATCAGTAAAAAGCTGGACCGTATAAGCCTTTATTGCCAGACGACCATCAGCTCTGCTGATCTGGTATGAAAAATTCAACCTCAGGGCATCCGTCCAATGCAGGGTTGTTTCAATGAGCATTAGATCATCAAAGACCAGGGGCGCCTGGTAATCAATATGCAACTGCACAATCGGCGCCGCCATCTCTTCTTCCTTCATTCGGGCGTAACTCAAGGCCGGAAACCGATCGCCTAATGCCACCCGACCGTCATCGAGAAAGCTCACATAATGCCCGTGCCAGACGATCCCCAACATATCCACTTCCTCAAAGCGGACCCGCCGTTCGGTCTTGGCAACCAGACCGGTCGGGTCGGTTGGTTCGGCAGTAAAAAAAGATTTGGCAAAACCCACCTTACACCTGCCTCTGCTTGAATAAAACAGACCCTGTCGCAACAACCGAATCAGGCTTGGCCAGTTTAAAAACAGCGCGCCAGTGGCCATCGATCTTCTCAACATCGACCTTAACCAGAATTACCTCATCCGGCTGAATCATCCCCTTAAATTTCATCTTGCCTGTCTCTACCATTTCGAGGGGTACCTGCAATAGCTCGCCGGCCAACATCCTGACTACAACCAATTGCATCACAGCCGGCAGCACCGGCTGGCCCGGGAAATGGCCGTCAAAAGCAGGGAAATCAGCCGGGCAACACAGCTCGGCAGAGATCGTGCCCTGATCCCGGTCAAAGACCAGCTGATCGACAACCTTTCTAAATAGCGGTAGTAATTCGTGGCTATCATTCATCTTAAGGTCCCGATCATTAGAATATCTTCGCCAACCAAGCGTTGCCGACAATCTCTCTGTCCAGTCTGCATCATTTCCCGGGGGTAACCCCATTTCTATCGAGCTGCAGAAAAGGGGTCAGCCAACCACCATTAAGCCTGGCGCCGGCAACCACCGGCTCAGAGTTATAATTATTAATGAAATAGTCACCTCTCCACAACACAAAAGGGCCCAGACGCCTTAATTTAACCAGATGATCCTCCTCCTCCCCCCCAAAACAGAGCTCGAAAAGTCCTTGCCGACGGCACGGCTCCTCAATAAATCCCGTGGGAATGAAAAATAGTCGGAACAATCCTTCACCTAAAAACGGCCCCAGTCTTTTATTTCTGACAGCCGGCAAGGCCGAAATAATCTCCACTTCTCCAGAGGAGAAAACCTTCTCCTCTAAAAGCTTAATGCCGGTGCTGTCCAGCAAGACTGCTTCCAGTTCATCACCTTGTCTGTTGAGGGCCAAA
>DAOVJK010000274.1 GCA_030673265.1 Pseudomonadota bacterium
ACTAGGGCCGGGCCATCTCAAGCAACCTTTCTCCCCGGAACCACCGCAGCCGGAAGAAAAGGAAAAACCACGGATCTCCGTCTCCAAGGATCAGGTTGCCAGTCATACCGCTGTCACCCTGATTCCCGACGAGCTGTATAACCAGTGTCCCCTGAATACGCTGCAAGCATTGGTGCAAGAACGGTTGGGTATCACTGTTCATGAAATCCTGCGAACAGGTGAAGAGTATGCAGATGACCAGGTCGTTATTGATCAGCTTGCGGAAAAAAACAGGGCTGCGGCAATAGAAAATATTGTCGTGCTGCAGGAGGCGTGGCAGCCACCCATCCGGGAATTTTTATCTTTTCTAGGGAAATTGCGGACTCAATTTGGTGCCGATATTTATTTTGTTGTGGCCCTGGTGGGCAAACCCGGTTCCCATACTATTTTCACGCCGGTCAGAAAAGAAGATCTGAAGATCTGGCGGGAGAAGATCAGAGCTCTGGGAGATCCCGATCTTCAGGTCTCAGAGTTGGTGGTATCATGATGAAGCCTGTGGTTCCCGAGTTTGCCGTAGTCGGTCATCCCAATGAGGGGAAGTCTTCGGTACTCTCCACGCTTGCCGAGGACGATTCCGTCCGCATCAGTCCCGATCCCGGCGAGACCACCGAGTGCCGTGGTTTTCCCGTTATCATAGACGGGCGGGAGATTATACGCTTTGTCGACACACCCGGCTTCCAGAACCCGCGCAACACTCTACGCTGGATGCAGAACTACGAGGGCCCGGATGAAGAGATGGTAAAGGAGTTTATTTACGCCCATGAAAAGGATCCGGCCTTTCGCGATGACTGCGAGCTGCTGACGCCTCTGCTTGACGGGGCCGGGATTATTTTTGTTGTTGACGGTTCACGGCCGGTGCGCAATGTGGACCGGGCGGAAATGGAGATCCTGCGGCTGACCGGCCGGCCGCGCATGGCCATCATCAACAGCAAGGAAGATGATACCGCCTATCGCGAACAGTGGCAGAACGAATTCAGGAAACATTTCAACTCGATCCGCATCTTTAATTCAAACAGGGCGACCTATGCCGAGCGGATCTCGCTGCTGGAGAGCCTGAAAAGCATAGATCAGGACCTGCAGGATGTGCTGGAGATGGTGATATCGGCCTTTAAACAGGACTGGGCAACCCGCAACCAACGAACAGCCGATACTATTGTATCCATGCTGACGGGCATTCTTTCTTATCGCAGGACTGCGCCATGCCCGGCTGGAACAGATGAGGCGGTGCTGAGAGAAAAACTGCATGAAAAATACGTCCGTTTTGTATCCGGAAAAGAGCAGAAGACGTATCAGCAGATCCGCTCGTTTTTCAAACATAATATTTTCAACTATGACCTGCCGGACCACTCCATCCTGCAGGAAGATCTTTTCAGTGAGAGGACCTGGCAGTTCCTCGGCCTGAGCGGAACACAACTGGTGATGGCCGGGGCACTTGGCGGAGCTGCGATCGGAGCCGGTGTCGATGTTGCGGCCGGCGGCATTACGTTTGGCGTCTTTTCGACCCTTGGCGGAGTGATTGGAGCTGCCGGAACCGCTCTGAAGGGCAAGGAGCTTTTATCCGGCGTTCGCCTGCTGGGGATAAAACTTGATCACCAGAAACTGCACGTCGGGCCGGTGAACAATATCCAGTTTCTCTACATCCTGCTGGACAGGGCGCTGATATTCTACAGCCATATCATCAACTGGGCCCACGGCCGCCGAGATTATCCGGTCAGTACATCCATGGTTGAAGAGCCGGACATAAAACAGGGCTACACAACCGGGTTGGACAGGACTGCACGAAAGACATGCGAGTCTTTTTTCAGGGCGGTCCAGGAAGATGATCAGGATGCGCGGGAATCGGCGGGCAGTGCTTTAAAAAAAATGCTGGTGGGGTGCCTGACCGGGATTTCACAGAAATAGGTTTTGTTTATCCCCGCCCGAAAGAGGGAACCAAGAACCCGCCCAAGCGTTATTCGATTATCAACAGGAAAACACTTCTGAAACTCTTTACTGCTCACATCGAAAAAGATTTCCTGCTGGAGCATCGCAACTGGGTGGAGACAGAGCTCAAAAAATAATACCTCCACCAGAAATTCTCTCTGGAGTGAGTCAATTGCTGTTGGCAGTGAGCACTTTGTTGAAGATATAAAACAGAAACTTGCGGGTAGATTCCAGGGACGGTCCTTTGTCTCCCATAATGACATTTGCGTCCTTAAAGAACCTCAAGCGCCTTGTAAGCCCGGACAACGCCTATTTTTGGGATTTTAATTCAATAAACATTGCTGTCCGGTAGGCAATTTGCATAGACGAAGTTTCGGGAATTTTTTCCGCTTCTTAAGAAAAACTTTGTGATTTTCTAAGCTCATTTCACCAAAATTGCTGAACTCGCTCGTACCTCACTAAAACAGCAGCAATTTTTGGCTGCATTTCGCTAATAAAATCATTCAAAGTTTTTCGAGACGCTCCAAAAACACCCAAAACTTCTAGTCGCAAGAAGCTTACCGGACACTAGTGTTCAATAAATTAAAAATGTTGACTTGGTCCGACCCGACTGTTGCAGAACGTTATGCCAGATTGAAATATATGCGAAGTCACTTTATCCAAAATTGAAAATTTGGAAATTATTATGAAAGAATTTGTCCCTTTGTTTCAGTCTATGCTTTGGGTGGCGCTGATAATCGCAATGGTAATCTATTTTCGTCAAGAATTAGATCTAATCAAAAGAATACTTTCTAAACGATTAGAGTCAGGAAGTTCTGTAAAAATAGGTCCTGTAGAAATCGGTGAATTAAAAAAAGAAGTGGAAATAGTGAGAAAAAACTTAGAAGTAACCAATGAGAGAATATCTAATCTGTTTTTGACCACTATGTCCCCTGCTATGTATGAAAATTTAAAAAAGCTTTCCTCTGGTACGTTTGGCCATTACAAAATTAATAAGGGGTTAAAAAGAGAATTATATCACCTAAGAGACATTGGATATGTAAAAGTTAAATCAATCACAGCTATACCTGCTGAGGGGGCAGATTTATCAAGATTTGTTGAAATAACTCCAACGGGTAAACAATTTGTAGAGTTTCGAGAAAATATTGAAAATTAAGGCATAACCATCGGGTCAACATTGACCGCTAGGCCTGCGGCCTAGTACCCTCGCTTCGCTCGGCGGTGTTGGCAAGTGGGGTTGGGCCTTGGTCCTTGGTGGTCCTTGGCTGGGTCCTTGGCTGGTCCTTGGGTCCTTGGGGTCGGACCAAGACAACCTCCTGATATCACGAAGGATATGCTTGATATCAGGGCCAAAAGCGGCCTTAAAAGGCCCTTTTGCGGGCAAAAATGGCAACTTTAAGAAATAATTTGATATGGCCAGTCGGTCTCCAGATCTGGCAGATCGGGGTCGGGCCAAGGGAACTGATTGAAAATACATGAGTTGATCCTTAATTTTAGCCCATTTATTAGCCTATAAAAGCGATTTTGAGGTTAAAAATGCAAATATAGAGTTTTCAACGGGGGGGATGATCAGAGCAAAAAGACGATTTGTTCCTGAACAAATACTGTATCTCACTCACTGATGCCATAAAAGGGGGCACCAGACAGGAACCAGACCGTACTCACTTATCGTTGGGCACCAAAAAAGGAGGAAGCAAAATGTCATTATCGTTGACTGAATTCCCATCGACCGCAGAAATTTCTTACGAACAAATTAGAGATCAAGTCCAGAATGGCGATGTCCTTATATGCTCTGGCGCCGGCTTCTTTTCTACTATGATCCAACAGGTTACGGACAGTATTTGGAGCCATGTCGGATTTGTTCTGCGACTGGAAGAGATAGACCGGGTGATGTTGTTAGAGAGTGTAGAGCCAATTGGAGTGCGGACAATTAGACTTTCCAAGTATATGACAGGCTACGACGAAAAAAGGAAAAAGCCTTATAAGGGAGGGTTGGCAATCATTCGCCATAGTCAATTTGCAGCTCTTGTGGATCACGGTAAACTCAAGAAGTTGGCCCAATATGCGGTTGAGTGTTTTGGCCATCCCTACGATAAAGACGAAATCGCGAAGATTGCGGCAAGAATCATGGCCGCAAAGGTTCCTTTTACGGCAAAACAAAAGCGGAAGATTAAAGAATTTATTTACAGCCATGACGAATGGCGATGATTTTTTAAGACTCGCTCATATTGGATTAATGGGTTCACTAAGATTCTTAGTGAACCCCAAACACAATATATTTCTTGTTGTCGATATTATG
>DAOVJK010000280.1 GCA_030673265.1 Pseudomonadota bacterium
CCGGCGGCGTGGGTGGAGGTGTGCCTGGGCATGCCCTCCAAGACCATTGAGATTTCGATTAGTTTGGCTATCTCCCGGTCTTGCCGGATTAGTTCGTTGAGACGCGGTTCTTGGTCCAGGGCTTTCTTGATGGTGATTTTCAGTTCATCCGGGATCAGTTTGGCTATTTTGTCCACTTCGCCGTATGGAATTGCCAGGGCGCGGCCGACATCCCTAATAACCCCGCGGGCCTTCATGGAACCGTAGGTGATGATCTGGGCGACGTGGTCGGCTCCGCCATATTTTCTCTGGACGTATTCAATAACTTCTCCCCGCCGTTCCTGGCAGAAATCGACGTCGAAATCAGGCATTGATTTCCTTTCGATGTTGAGAAATCTTTCGAAGATAAGACCGTAGGGGAGGGGATCGAGATCGGTTATCAGCATCGAGTAGGCCACGAGGCTGCCGGCGCCGGAACCACGGCCCGGCCCGACCGGGATCTGGTTTTCCTTGGCCCAGCTGATAAAGTCGGCGACGACCAGGAAATAGCCTGGGAAGCCCATCTTCAGGATAACATCGATCTCCATATTGAGGCGGTCCTGGTAGATCTTTTCCTGATCGGCCGTGAAATCATCTCGCTTACGGATAATTTCCATTCGTTTTTCCAGGCCGTCACGGGCCGCCTTTTCAAACATCGACTGAAGACTTTCACCCTCCGGCACGGGATAAAGCGGAAAATGGTGGTCACCAAATTCAAGCTCAAGGTTGCAACGCTCGGCGACCTTAACAGTATTGGCAATTGCCTCAGGGCACCAGGCAAAGCACTCCTTCATTTCCTGGGGTGACTTGAAATAGAGCTGGTCGGAATCAAAGTGGAAGCGGTTTGGATCATCGATGGTCCGACCGGTCTGGACGCAGAGCAAAACTTCATGGGCGTGGCTCTGGTCGCGGGTCAGATAATGGCAGTCGTTGGTGGCAACCAGCGGGATGCCGGTTTCTTTTGATATTTCAACCAAACCCTTGTTGACCGTGGACTGAATCGGGATGCCGTTTTCCTGAAGCTCCAGGTAGAGCCGGTCACCGAAGACATCCCGCAGTTTTATTGCCTCGGTCCTGGCTTTTGCCGGGTCACCGTTTTTAAGGGAGTTGGCGACCGCGCCTGCCAGGCAAGCAGATAAGGCGATCAAGCCTTCGTTATATTTTTCAATAATCTCCATGTCAAGGCGCGGCTTGTAATAGAACCCTTCCAGCTGCGCGATTGAAGCGAGGTGCATCAGGTTCTGGTAGCCGGTTTTATTCATGGCCAACAGGACCAGGTGGTGCATTTTTTTTGCTTGGGCATTCTTGGTGTGCCTGCTGCCCGGAGTAACGTAGAACTCGCAGCCGATAATGGGTTTCAATCCGGCTTTTTTTGCCTTGTTATAAAAGTCCAATGCTCCGTACATGGCGCCATGGTCGGTAATGGAGACCGTGTCCATGCCGAACTCCTTGGCTTTTTCCATCAGATCATTGAGGCGGATGGCGCCGTCCAGCAAACTGTAATTGGTGTGGACGTGGAGATGGACAAAATCAGCGGTTTGCATCTCGGGGCTCTGGCTGTCGTGCATAATTTCTCTGCTAAGCTAAGTTGAGACTGTTCTGGGCAAACGGGCCGAGGACAGTTTGGCTGGAGTTTAATTCGATTACGGAGAGTTACTATAGCATTGGATGAGGGGATTGAACAGCGGGAAATCGGTGGGGAGACGGTTTTTCTTACCCTTTAAAACAATCAATTAAATCAAGTAGTTGTGCTGGCAGGCGGTTCGGGGAGTTCAAAGTGTTCCAGGGCCTGGAGGCTGTCCCATAACCCCTCCGGCTGGTGCGGTTCCAAGGTGATGATCGGCCTTTGCTTCTGCTGGCGCAGATGGCTGAACAGACCGGAAAAATCAAACCGTCCGGCGCCGATGGCCAGATGATCGTCACCATCACCGGAATTGTCGTGGAGGTGCAGTTGGCTCAACCATGGCGAGAGAGGAGTCAGCCAGTCCTGCCAGGAGTTTTTGGCGAAGGCCATGACATGGCCGACATCGAGACAGAAGCGGGCAGAGGGTGAATCAAGTATGGAGAGGATCTTAAGATGTTGGTCGGGACTGGTTTCGTAGGTGTTCTCAAAGGTCACCGGGATCTGGTGGGATTCGGCAATGATCAGCAGTTTTTGCCAGGTTTCGATTGAGCTGGCCAGCCATTGCTCTTGTCTGAAAGCGTGCTTGTTCTCTTCGTAGCCAAGGTGACAAACTATAGAAACTGGCTCGAAAATTTCGATCAGGGCAAAGGCCTTGCCTAGTTTGGTGCGAGTGGCTGCCAGAACAGCCGAATCTGTGGCACCCGGGGCTAGATCGCAGAAGGGCGCGTGAATGGTACAGGCGAGTCCCTCCTTCTTAAAGGCTTGGGCGACCTCCTTGAAATCTTTGCTTGAATTTTCGTAGAGGCAGGAGCCCTCAAGGCCGATCTCAGGTTGGAGGTGGTTGTCAATAAATACCTTGAGCAGATCTTTTTGCAGACGCTCGAAAGGGGCATTAATGAAAAGACGGGAAGTCAGTCGGGAAAATTGCAGATCCATAGCAGATTGGTTGCTTTTTCCGGAATTTTCAGTCAAGGCTTTTGGCCTCTTCAATCAGCATGATCGGGATATCGTCCCTTACTTCGTAAAGGAGCCGGCAGTTTTCGCAAATCAGGCCATTTTCCTGCTCGTTAAGTTTAACAGCCTGTTTACATTTGGGGCAGGCCAGAATGTCCAGAAGTTCCTTTTTTATCATTGGGGTGGTCCTCTTGTTTTGAGCTTTAGCGCGGATAGCTTATTTGGTGTTGTTTTATCCCTTCGATACTGAGCTTTTTGCGGAGGGAGGGCTTGTGTCCCATAGTAGTAGCAGTAGGTTTCTCTCTTGTCGGTTATACATTTATGAGGTTGTTAAATAAGGTCATTTAACATAAAACCCTTGTTCTGATATTGCAATAGATCGGTTTTTCAAGAAAAACAACTGATTAGTTGTTTTGAAGCCAAAGAATTTACGCTGGTGTTGTTCCGGTTATACATGGTTTTCTCCGTGTATTTCACTGCGTGAGCGAACGAAGGCCTGTAGCGTTTCTGGAGGTAGCACTCGTAACGCAAATGCCGATTGCATTTAACTTGGAGTTTGCCGTGGTAGTCAAACTGGTCGATCAATTCGTGACTGACATGCAATTCTTTCAACTGAGAACGTGTCGCTGATTTACTGCGGGCGCCATTTTCTTTCTGCGGAGAATATCCCTAACCGCAACGTCGTGCTCGTAATGGGTTGTTACTGTTTTTTGCCAACCACTGTGCCAGCCAAGGAAGGTAGTTCTGAAAATTTCTATTTAACTTCGATTGTCGGCCAATGTTAGATTTGTGATGCATCGGTAATGATGTGACCTGGTTATTGCTATAACCTGCTTGCATGAGCGCATCAATCTGGTATCGTTGCTTATGGTAGCGCTTTCGAGTTGAAGGCATGGGAAAATACAGGCAAGCAGAGATCTTCTTCTCTGTTAGAGTGGTTGGGTATGATAAGGGCAGTTACATGTAAATACAGGAAGGGAATTTATGTTCCAAGAAGTTGCCAACCATCATTCCATCAGCAATTAAGTACTTTGAACCTGGAATTGCGATAAAAGTAAAAGGATAATGCCCACCCCCTTTTATCTTCGATGTTTCATGCAATTTCTTAAACGAAATCTATGATAAATAAACAGGAACAAGGCTAACGGTGAATTCATTTTCTTTCCAATGTGGCTTGTTTTTATATAGCTTAGTCTGGACAGCGGCAATTCCATTCCTTTATTTTAACTCAAGAATGAAGGAGGGTTTTTCTCAACGCCTGCTTAAAACCTTTCCAGCAAGAACGGTTGATCTCTGGATTCAGGCCGTATCAGTCGGCGAGGCCTTTCTGGCCCTTGAGATAATGAAAAATCTCCCAGCCCAGCCCCCTATTAAGGTCCTCATTACTTCGAATACAAAACAGGGGATGGAAATCCTGGCCAAGGTGTTAGACGACCAAGCAGTTCCCCACGCAGTTGAGGCCGCATATTTTCCTTTTGATAAGCCCGCAATTATGCGGAAAGCCCTCCAAACCATCAACCCCCGACTGGTTGTGCTTCTGGAGTCAGAGCTCTGGCCTGGCCTGCTTGATGCCTGTAAAAAAAATGGTGTCAGAA
>DAOVJK010000269.1 GCA_030673265.1 Pseudomonadota bacterium
ATCCCGGGCCACTGAGGTGAGCTATGGTCCACCGGAAGATCAGGTATAGCAGGAGTATCCCACAACCTGAGCCGATAATTCCCTGCAGTAGCCCTTCAATGAGCAAAGGGGTCTGAATATAGCTGTTGTTGGCGCCGACCAGCCGTAAAACTTCCAGTTCGGCCTCTTTGGCGACCACAGTTAGTCTCACGGTTGAGGAGACCATGAATACAGTTGCCATGATCAATAAGACGCCACTTAGAACGACAATGGTTTTTAATAGTTCCGTGAAGTAGCCGAATCTTTCTACCCAACTTTGGCCGTATTGAACCTTTTGCGCTCCTGGCAGGGTGGTCAGGTAGTCTGAGAACTGTTTGAGCCTGGCCAGATTACCCAGGCCTTGTTTGGGGTAGATTTCTAGGGAGGGTGGCAGGAAATCAGGCCCCAGATCTGCCAGGACATCTTTCTCGGTGTCAAGCTGGCGACCGAGTCTGGCAAAGGCCTCTGCCCTGGAAACGAAGACAATCTTTTCAACTTCGCCGAAATCTTTGATCTTCTGCTTGTACATCTGCTGCACTTCTGGCTGAACTTCTTCGTCCAGATAAACGATTAACCGCAGTTCGTCGCCCATACGATTGGCTGCGTTTACGACGTTCATATACATCAGCAGGAAAAAACTGAAAATTAACACGGACAGGCTAATTGTCATCACTGTCATGATCTGGGTGGGCCAACTCTGGCGAAGATTACGGCCGGTCTGCTTTATGTGGAAATAGGTTTTATGGCCCATTTTTCTACTCCGATATAGATGATCTTAAGAAAGCAGGTCCAGCGCCATCAAGAGTTGATAAGTGGCAGTTGTTTGTGGCTAACGTGGCCGCTGAACAGACCGTGCCGAAGTTTAACCTTGCGATGCCTTGATTTCTTGTAGATTGATTCGTCGTGGGTCGCGATGATAATGGTGCTGCCCGCCTTGTTAAGTTGGTTGAATAGCTCCATGACATATGATGAAACTTCCGGGTCCAGGTTGCCGGTAGGTTCATCGGCCAGAATGAGGGGCGGCGCATTGGCGGCAGCACGGGCTATTGCCACTCTCTGTTGTTCACCCCGGGACAGTTTGCCGGCTTCAATGTCACGTTTATGGGAAATCCGGAGGGACTCGAGGAGTTCGTCAATTCGCTGGCGAATCTCTTTGGGGCTTCGATACGCGACTTCCATGGGGATGGCGATGTTTTGAAATACTGTCTGTTTAGGTAGGACTTTGAAATCCTGATAGACAACGCCCACCTGCCGGCGCAGTTTTTGAATTTTAGTTTGATTGATTCTGCTCAAGTCATATCCAGCTACTTCAATGAGGCCCTTGGTCGGCTTTTCGATACAGCAGATCATCTTAAGCAGAGTGGTTTTGCCGGCTCCGCTCATCCCGGTCAGGAAAACCAGTTCACCTTTGCCTATCGCCAGTGAAACGTTTTGCACGGCGATTATGTCTGGCGGGTAAACCTTGGTAACTTTGATAATGTCGACAAGGGGCATTTTGTCAGGGAACGATTTAATCATCAGCTGTTTTTACCGGTATTGATTTCTGCGATGGAAGATTGAGTCCTTCTCAGGGTAATTACGTATTTTTATTAGTCAGGTAAATCGCTGAACCTATAACATGTCTGTGGAAAATGGCACTTTATTTATCATCGTTCCAGTTATTCCCTGACTGGCTTAAAGTCAATCATTACCGATAAACGAGTCGAATATGCCGAAGGCTTCTTTTATGACGGGCTCATTGTTGGCCATTTCCAGGTAGGAAGCGCCGGTTATCTCCTGGTTGATCAGTTTGTCGCTGGAGTGGATCAACCCGCCTAAGGGCAGATCGCATTCGGTTACTGTCTCTTCAATCTTGGCCAATAGCTCATCAGAGGTGGGATTTGGTACTCGGTTGACGATCAGGCATTTATGCTTGACTTCAATGCCGAGCGGGCCGGTAAGCTCAGCGATTCGGCGGGCGGTGAGAATGCCGCGGGCTGAAGGATCGGAGGTGACGATAAGGTGGTCGATGACCCGCATGTTCATCCTGCTCAGATGTTCCATGCCGGCTTCATTGTCAACGATGATATATTTGTAGTTAGAGGCCAAATGTTCCATGGTCATGGCCAGGTGCTGGTTGGCGGCGCAATAGCAACCGGGACCGTCGGGCTGGCCCATGGCCATCAGGTCGAAGCCTTTGTCCTCAATCAGGGCCTGATGGACTTTCATTTCCATATACTGATCACGGGTCATGTTGGGGGGGAGATCACCTTTCAGTTCTTTGCGGATTTGACCAATGGTCAACCCTACTTCAAGATTGAGCAGTTCATTGAGGTTGGCGTTAGAATCGGCATCGACGGCCAGAACCGGGGTGAGGTTTTTTTCGGTAAGGTATTTGATCAGCAGGGCAGAGAGGGTTGTTTTACCGGTTCCCCCCTTGCCGGCCATGGCAATAATTTTGGTCATTCTGATGCCTCAGTATGGAAATTGGGATGGATAATAATATGTTCAACGTTAAGAGAGATAAACTATAGGGAGGCAGATGGTGGTTGTCAATCGACTTTTCCAGGTGAACCTGGTGAAATCTGGTGTGTTTACCTGCGGTATCTTAGCTTTTAACCAAAAGCTCCTTGGCGTAAACAGTCGCAGGTAGAACCTGGTGGTAAGCGGGAGGAAACTAGAGAAATCTCAACTATGAAAACCACAAAAAACCCCGGCTTAAGGATTGCCCAAGCCGGGGTAAAAAAACAGGATTAGTTTGGATTAATGGCTCAGGATATCCTCAAGGTTGTCAAGGTCGTTGATCACTTCCCAGGTGCCGTCGCCACTTTCCACCTTCAACTGCCACGCCGAAAGGCGGTCCATATATTCCCGGGGATCGATAATGTCGGAGCGCAGTTTAGTTACGTTAAGGGCAACCACATGGGTGTCGTTAAACTGGATTGTAAAGTCCCGGATATGACCCTTGGGCAACTCTTCTTCCATGTCGGAAAAAACGAGGATGATTCTTTTGCCTGCCTTTGATTCATCGAGCCACTCAACCGCCTGTAGCATGCCACCGGAAATGTCTGTGTAAGGGCTACTCTTGACGTTTTTAACAAAGTCGTCAACCTTCTGGGCAAAGACCCTTTTCTGGTTGGTAGTCCTCGACGGTCTGCTGTCAAAGGTCACTTTATGGATAATATCCTTCTCGCTGAAACTGCCCGAATCGATCCTGGCCACCGCAAAGGAATCCATGGGCTGCAGTTTACCGAGGAGGTAGTTGATTATATTCTGCGCTTTTTTCAGCTCCAGGGCGTAGGTTCCCGAGGTGTCCATTAACATGTAGACGCCCTTGGTGCGGTTCACCGGTTCCTTTGAACAGCCGTTGAGCAGTGGGGCCACCATGGCCAGAACTAAAACAAATATTATTGAAAAACGGACCTTCTTCATCTTTGATCTCCTGCGTATTGTATTAGTTACTCTTCTTCCGTGGTTGTTTTCTTGCTGCTCTTCTGCTGCTTGATTTGCGTCTCGACTTTTGGAGACTGATCTCTGCCGGCTATAGTTTCCAATAACATGGCTGGAAAAGCAATTATATCATAGATACTGATCAGGATCGAGCCCAGGTAGTAAAAGGCATTGCCAATCAGGCGAAAGGTAAAGGCAATGGCCCGCAGGATAAATTCAATTAGATAGCCTACCACGGCCCGGGCTGAGTGGATAAAAGACTCCAGCGGAATAATCGCGAAGGCCAGTACAAAGGGCAGGATGAACCCCATGATCATCTGGGCGACAGTTGCCACAACACTGTGGGACATTTCTGCCATAACTTCGCCGCCGAGCAGAGCCTGGGTAAAGGCTTCGTTACGAGCCGCGATAATATCACGGATATAGGCCAGGGAACTTTCCACTCCGGCGAAAGTCAGCAAGCCACCAAAAACGGCCCAGGCGATAAAATGACGTTTTTTGTCATCCAGGGTGCCAATCAGCGGGAAAAGCTTGGTTACCCGGAGCACTTCCATTAAGGCCATGCCAAGAAAGGTCTCCAGGAGGATAACGACCAAAGCTGCCAGCTCGGAAATTTTGAAATTACCAACACTCCCGGAGCCGCCAACAAGATCGGACATGGGCAGTTCGATCAAGCGAAAGTTGACAAAAATCCCGCCGATGGCAACCAGCAGCCAGAAAGAGGAAATAACGAACTGGGTAGTGGAGGAAGAATGGAGTTTAGCAACCGCCTTGTCTGTACCTTTGCGAATCTCCTCATAATCATCCATTTTCCGGTCAATAAACTTGGCACGCTCCTCAAGGCCGGTCATGGTCGTGCCGACCATCTTCATGGTCTTGGCAATACTACGCCAGTA
>DAOVJK010000211.1 GCA_030673265.1 Pseudomonadota bacterium
ATAATGACGTTTTTAAGGCTAAAAAAGCAAATATAGAGTCATACACAACTCATGGCTAGAGCCAAACGGCTCCCGTCAAGCTCAATGGACCGAAAGTATCACCGTGGGTAGTGAAAGTTTCCTTGCTGGGATACAAAACAAACTGGGTGTTTAGGCAAAAGGGCGAATCGTAAGTCCTTTTTTTATTTCATGACCAAATACGTGATTATTTGCCCCATTGCGCAATAATGCGCAACAACTAAAACCATCATCTTGCGCATTATTGCGCAATGAGCTATCGTGGGGTTGACGAACACGATCTGTAAGTGAGCCTTAGGAAGTGGGGCTATGAGTCCCTTTAATCCTGCGGAGCACAGCAAACAGCCATGGTATATTCGGAGTATCAGTTAATATGCTTTCATTCACTCCAGCTATAGATACAGAAAAAGACCTGGTGCGATTCCAGGGCCGCTTGATTGAAACCTGGAACATTACATCAGCACTCTCCGAGAACGAACTCGCCTATCTGCATCACCAGACACTTGTCAGTACCATTGGCGCTTCAACCAGAATAGAAAATGCCGTCCTCACTGATGAAGAAATCGACTGGGTAGATACCACTCTTAGCCAGGACAGTCGAACAACTTCTTTCGATGCCCAAAAAGGCTTCATCATCGATAAATTGTCAAAAGACCACCAAAGAAGTATTGAGGAAGTTGCAGGCTGCCGCGAAGTGCTGACCACAATCTACCAGCAGGCCGCAGAACTTTTCCCGTTCACCGAAACACATCTGCGCGGATTGCACCATGACCTGCTTCGTTATTACCCGCAGGCATCACGATATGCCGGTGCCTATAAAACAACATCCAATAAAGTTGTTTCAGTCAATCATGAAACAGGTCAGCAATTAACCGTTCTAAATCCAGTTGACCCCGGACTTACAACCATAACCGCCATGGCAGATCTTATTAACTGGTACACCACCTCAATCAGGGAATCAGTCTGGCCGACACTGGTCGCAGTAGAGTTTGTTTTCAGGTTTCTGTCGATCCATCCATTTCAAGACGGCAACGGTCGCTTGGGCCGAGCTCTTTTTCTCCTGGCCCTCCTGCAATCAGACGACAAATATCTGTGCCAGACCGTACCCTATCTTGCCATTGACCGGCAGATCGAAAAGAACAAGACCCTTTACTATAAAGTCCTGCATCAGGCCTCCAAGGGCGAATTTTGCCAAGAGCCCAAAGAGTATAACTACAATGCCCTGGCCCGCTTCTTCATCAGGATAATGGAGAATAGTTTGCAGGATATTGGCGTTTATCGAAGCAGATACGCAAAACTGCAAGGACTCTCTGAATCTGCCAAACATGTCCTGGACTGTTTTAAGTCCAGCCCTAAAAAACTTCTAAAGGTGTCTGATATTGAGAGGCAAACAGCACTTCCACGCCGAACCATTCAGTACAACCTCAAAGCAATGAAAGAGATGGGATTTCTCCAGCGCCTGGGTAGCGGCGCCGGTAGTCGTTACCAATTGATCTTTTGATTATTCACCGATCCAGAACAGTAAATCACTAGCCTCCTCAAGCACTCAGGAGCATACTTCATTTGTTTCCCAAAATTTCCTTAGAGTGTTCTTTTTAAGGTCAAAAAGGGTGCTCTAAGGCAGAAAAACAGCCGATATTCATGATGCTTATTCGGAGCTACAGACTGTTAGCTTGGTCCGCCCCCAAAGCTCAGTCGCTACTTTTTAACACCATTAATTTTCGGGAGGATTACCCATGTTGCCATACGGGGCGCTGCCAAAACAGTAACCGCACGTCGGGCAGGCCTCCCCGGATAAGAACGTGATCTTTCACTACACAACCGCGGCATTTACCCTATCTCCGGAATCCCAATCTCTCGATGTCTACCGATTCATCTCCTTGAATGTATGACATGTATTAAGGTAGTATCAGGCTAACAAATAGTGAAAATCAAAACGACTAGGATAATCCACAATGAAAAAGAACCTTATTTTTATCTCGATCCTGCTCAGCATCTTAACCATCGCCAGTAATCTGCATGCTGATGAAGGGGGGTTCATAGACGAAGTAATCTTGGATGTGAAACAGCTACTGCGGATTTCTCAACCAAAACCTAAGAAAAAAGGGTCCATGTACAAAACATGGACGGTTGCAGAAGTTACAATTGACACTATCACCCTGCAGAGAAAAAAATCAAATGGCAAAATGGATGTTAAGAGTATTGACCGATCGCGCCGACCTTATCTCAAGGTTGGAGACAGGGTTAGATATGACAAGGTCAGGAATCGCCTGCGTAGAACGTTGGATAAATAACCAGATTTTGGAAAAGACTGCATCAGTATAAGGGCGGAACATTGTTTATGATGCCTGTAATCACTCGAGATTACACATAATAATACGTTCCGGTTATTCAGCAGGTTCAACGTTTAAGTCGCCGATGGGCCCACCAGTAAAATCCAAGGACTTACGGGAAACAGTAAGTCCTTTTTCTCCTTATGTTCCAGACAAATCCCGGTACCCTCCCCGCCTCAACATTATAATCCTTGCCGGGAAGATGCTCTTATTGGGGAAAAGAAACGGCGATTAGAGAAGATAAAAATGCCTGCGTAACATTTCCGGCTAGCCCGCATATTCAGGCTGGTTAACACCACAATTAATGGCTTGGCTAATGCGCAGAGCAACAGATGCAGCTGGTCGAAAACGATGAATGAATGGCTCCTCTTCACAGATGGAAGTGTAAAGCCTCAATCACATGGCTATGGGGCTTACCTGGCAGTGCCTGAACTTGGCCTGCCGCTGGAGTCGTTTAAGGCCGCAGTGAAGGTGAAGCGCTTTGACCAGACGTCCTCAACGAAGCTGGAATTGCAGACCCTGATCTGGGCGTTGGCTGAGATAGCTGATTCGGCAACCAGGGTGACAGTGTATACCGATTCTCAAAACATCGTGACCCTGCCGGCAAGACGGACCCGGCTCGAGCAGCACGATTACCGCACCGGGAAGAATCAACTCCACAACAAACATGAACTGTACCGGGAGTTCTTCAAAATGACCGATAGCGTTGACTGCCGGTTTGTCAAGGTGCGCGGTCATCGGCAGGCCGCCCGGAAAGACGAGATTGACCGACTTTTCACCCTGGTGGATCGGGCTGCCAGAATGGCGCTCAGAAAAGATAGCCGTTGACATACCCCTTAGCCGGGTTGAAAATGCAGACTGTTTTCCGAAATAACCAATTAAATTAACCGCCGCTGAACCCGGCGACCGCGCAACAGATTCTAGCAAGGAGTGTGTGACCATGATCCTCGACGTACTTGACAATTCCAGCCGTTACCTGACCTTGAAACAGGGATTTTCTCAGGCCTTTGAGTTTCTAGGTCGCCCGGGCCTGCAGGAGCTGCCGGAGGGCAGATATGAAATTGACGGGGACCGGCTCTATGCGGTGGTGGCCAAAGAGCCTGGTCGCCCGAAAGAGGGCGCCATGCTTGAAGCACATGACAGGTACATCGATATCCAGCTGATCCTGGCCGGAACCGACGAGATGGGCTGGAAGACCAGGTCGGCCTGTAAATCACCGGCCGGGGAATACGACCCCGAAGCCGATCAGCAACTCTTCGCTGACGAGCCGGATAGCTGGCTGGCAGTCCGCAGCGGCGCCTTTGTGATCTTCTTTCCGGAAGATACTCACCTGCCATTGATCTCGACCGGGGATATCCACAAGATCGTGGTCAAGATTGCAGTGGATCAGGGCTGACAAGGGTCTACCACCATGGGTTCTCAATTTGTCTTAGGCTTTAATTCCCGCAGAGAGTTGCCTGAGGGGTGGTGCTGTCGTCTTTGCTTTTCATCCCTACGAGGGAATCACAATCCAGAAGAAAAGCAAAAACATTTATAAAATAGACCTCTATTCCAGCTTCTGTATTCTGGCACCCCATAGCCCGGAGTCTCCATCTGGTCACTTACGGCTGCGGGGTAGGTCAATAGATATTGAGGAATCAAGATGGAAGTTGCGATAATCGGCGGTGGCGCAGCCGGTTTCTTTTCAGCGATCGCCGCAAAAGAAAACCATCCGCAGGCCCGGGTCGTCATTTTTGAAAAATCAGAGAAACTCCTCACCAAGGTCGGGATATCGGGCGGCGGAAGATGCAACGTCACCAACGGCTGCACCTCCATAAAAGAACTGGCCAAGGCCTATCCCCGGGGCGGAAAGGCCCTGAAAAAAGCCTTCCGGACCTTTAATAACACTCACACCATGCAGTGGTTCCAGTCAAGGGGCGTACCCTTGGTAATCCAGGATGACAATTGTGTTTTCCCGGTCTCGCAGGATTCGCAAAGCATCATTGATTGTTTTTTACGGCAGACAAAAAGACTGCAGGTCGAGATCAAAACAGGATGCGGGGTAAAGGCCATCAGGCCGGTCGGAGACAAGTTGGAGCTGGCCTTCACCAAGGGAGGAGGCCCAAAGAGAACCTTTGACAAGATCATTGTTACTACCGGTGGCTCGCCAAAGAGAACGGGGTTGGAGTGGCTGGAAAAATTAAACCACCGAATCGAAGAACCAGTCCCCTCCCTGTTTACCTTCAGCATGCCTGCGGAACCAGTCACCGCTCTGCAGGGCATCGTGGTGGAAAAGACCCTGGTGAGCATCCAGGGCACAAAACTCAAGACTACTGGCCCTCTGCTTATCACCCACTGGGGCATGAGCGGCCCGGCGATCTTGAAGCTGTCATCTTTCGGGGCCAGGCTGTTGCATGAAAAAGGCTACGACTTCAAGATCCTGGTGAACTGGGTGGATGAGCAGAACAAAGATCTGGTCATCGGCAAGCTGCGCAGCATCAGTTCTGAGCATAGCAATAAAATCCTGTTAAACTTCAGGCCATATCACCTGCCGGATCGGCTTTGGCGTTATCTGCTTGAGAAAAGCGGTCTGCCTGGGGCGAACAAGTGGGGCGAGCTCGGCAAGAAGGGGCTTAATAAATTGCTGAACTTACTGACCAACGATATCTATGCGGTGCAGGGCAAAACATCGTTCCGGGAGGAATTCGTGACCTGCGGCGGAGTCAGCCTTGGCAGTGTCGACATCAACACCATGCAGAGCAAGGTCTGCAGAAACCTCTATTTTGCCGGGGAAGTCCTGGACATTGACGGGATCACCGGTGGTTATAATTTCCAGGCCGCCTGGACCACCGCCTTTATCGCCGGAAAATTAAATTAAGGTCGGCCACCGGGAAAGCAAAAGGGCATAACTAATGCCAGGATAGACCGGCATATAAATTCTTCTGAACTGGTGGACAAAGGCTGGTAGACTAAAAATAGTTCGGTTAATGCCGATCATTTTTTTAACATAATCTGATTACAATTCCCTGGCGAAATGTCCTGGCGGGTCGGGAATTTGTCTATTAACCATTATTTAAAAGACCGTTTGGGACAAAGAGAGCAATCCTTGTTTTTCAACAGCAACCGAAAAATAATAGAGGGATTTTTTACAAAGGCGAGTCAGGCTGCAAGTGCCTCTCGGCAAATGATTCTTGAAGACGGCAGCACTTTTGAACTGTGGTTAAATTCCCAGGGCGAGTCAGATAACTGGGAAATCTATGCTACCGTTGCCGGCGTCTTTCTTAATTTACAGGAGAAGGAAGGAACTGTTACTGACAAACAGTTCCGCAAATTGATCAGCTCGGTTAGTAAGCGTTTCCGGGCATGGAACCCGTCCGCCGAACAAGCTTTTTATGATCTTGCTGATTTTGTGGTGAATTCCCATGAGAGTGGCGTTGATTCCGTTTCTGCGACCGGTCTATGGATGATCTGCAAAGCAAAAAAAGGG
>DAOVJK010000248.1 GCA_030673265.1 Pseudomonadota bacterium
AACCATATCATCAAGCAGGATCGCCCTTTTGCCGCTTACATCACCGATCACGTTCAGGGCCTGGGCCACGTTGGCCCGCTCACGACGCTTATCGATAATAGCCAGATCAACATCGAGTCTCTTGGCATAGGCCCTGGTCCGTTCCACCCCGCCGGCATCGGGAGAAACCATGATGATATCATCACGAATCTCTTCCTGAAGATATTTCATCAGGACCGGAGCAGCGTAGAGATGATCGACCGGGATATTAAAGAACCCCTGAATCTGGCCGGCATGCAGATCCATCGCCAGGACTCGTCTCACTCCGACTGCCATCATCATTTCAGCAACAACCTTAGCAGTTATCGGCACCCGAGGCGCTACTTTCCGATCCTGCCGAGCATAACCATAGTAGGGAACAACAGCCGTTATCCGGCGAGCGGAAGCCCTGCGCAGGGCATCGACCATAATGACCAGTTCCATCAAGTTATCATTAACCGGCGTGCAGGTGGGCTGGATAACATATACATCTGCGCCACGAACATTTTCACCAATCTCGACAAAAATTTCCCCATCACTAAAGGTCCGTACTTCTGCTTGGGACAGGGGCAGATTAAGGTTTTTACAAATCTCTTCGGCCAGAGGTCGATTTGCATTACCGGCGAACAACTTGATTTTATTTACCATGGCACTATAGGCTTCCTAAATTAAAAATAATTATGGCTGGGGCACCAGGGCTCGAACCTGGAAAGCGAGCGTCAAAGGCTCGTGTGTTACCATTACACTATGCCCCAGCAAAAGATATCCAGTTAATAACGATTATTATTTTACAAACACTGCTGATCAGGAATGGTTGGGTGCAGTCAAGAAGACATTGTGCCCATATCGCTTGCCGAATTTCTTGTAACAGGCTACAGCCTTGCAATTATCGGTGAATATCCCGAAGACCGTCGGCCCACTCCCGGACATCAAAGATACCAGGGCGCCATCAGCAAGCATCAACTTTTTGATCTCAGCAATTTCCGGATAATGAGCAACCGTTACCGACTCAAGATCATTAAAAAAACCTGCCGGTCCCGCCTGCTTGAGAAAATCAACCTCTGAACCGGAATATCTATCTGACAGACAGTCCTTTTCGGGCGCTAAGATATAAGGATTACTATTAGTTGTCAACGCTAAATTATCAAATACCCACTTGGTTGAGACCCCAAATCCAGGCTTAACCAAAATGACCTCGCAGTCGTGAATTCCGGGAACTGCAGTTAGCCGCTCTCCGACCCCCTTGGCAAGGGCTGCAGAGAGATTTTTTTTAATAAAGAAAGGCACATCGGCGCCCAACTGGAGTGCCATCCCAAGGAGACGCTCTTCACCTAAATTTGTCAAAAGCAGATCATCAAGAGCCAGCAGCACCGCCGCCGCATCACTGCTGCCGCCACCCAACCCGGCAGACACCGGGATATTCTTTTCCAGAATGATTATCACCCGACAATCGACTCCGGCCTCATCGATAAGCAAGCGGGCCGCCTGCCAGACTAGATTGGTGCGGTCTTCCGGCAGATCAGAGCCTGGACAAGACAACGAGATACCAGTCCCTTCCTCAACTCTGATCCGGACGATATCGGCCAATTCCAGTTTCTGCATGACCGATTCAAGCTCATGATAACCATCAGACCGCTTGCCTTTCACAGCCAGGCACAGATTAATTTTGGCAGGAGCCTGAATGGTTTTTTCAGATACTTTCATTGTTGGCTTGAAGGGTTTTAAGTTGCAGGCGTACGGCATAAGGACAGTTCAGACAGCTCATTACGAGTCACCCCCGCCTCACACCTAAAACCTTCAACTTTTTAACAAAGAAAAAAAGGCCTGATTCTCTCAAGAAAATCAGGCCCGCTTTCAGATCATAAGTTGCCAGCAGATTAACCGGCTAATTTGACATAGCGAAGTTTAAGGTCGTAAAGCACCGTCTCCAGCAAATTTTCTTCATCTTTAGTGAGATTGCCTCTGGTCTTATCTTTCAGAAGGTCCAAGGTATCGATCGTGTGTTTAACCAGGACCAAATCCTGGGCAGTTTTTCCGGTCTCAGGATCAGCCAACTCACCGCAATGAAAAAGTGCCGCCGTATTAAGCGACATGACAAAAGCGGTAAAGGTCACTTCCGGCATAATACACTTGCCATCCCTTAACACCTGCCCTTCCGGACATTTCTTACAATCTTTTTCGTTATTGTCCATAAGATGTCCTTATCTTTTAGATGCGGATATCTTAATCAGCTGTTGCTCGGCAGATCAAGAGCCATCGCATCATTTATATGGGGAAGATCCATAACTTTCCGCAACTGATCTTTGCTCAGCAGCGCATTGGTATTCAACAAAATAATATTACGGCCCTGTTCCTCTTCCATACCAACAGTCATTCTGGAGATATTCACCCCAAAACTGCCCAGAGTGGAGCCCAGAGCCCCGATAACTCCAGGTACGTCCTCGTTAACAACAAAAAGCATCGGTCCGGATGGCAAGGCCTCAAGGCGGAAGGTATTGAATCGAACCAGTCGCGGTTCGTTCTTGCCAAATACCGTGCCGGACAAAACATTCTCTCCGGAAGAGGTCGTAACTCTAACCTTGAGGAGGTTGGTAAAATCATCATGCTGTGATGATCGTGATTCTACAACCCTGATCCCTCTCTCTTTGGCGATCATCGGTGCATTAACATAATTAACTGCATCTTTGAGAATCGGGGTAAATAGTCCTTTCAAGAAGGCGACCGTTAAGGGGCCGGTCTCCATCTCCGCCAGATCACCGACAAATTCTATATTGACCTCTTCAACCCCGTCTTTGGCGATCTGCATCTGCAGGGCGCCAATCATCTCGGCAAGGGCGGCAAACGGGCCGATCTTGGCCAGAACCTCGGCGCTTACAGACGGGACATTAACCGCATTCGTTACAGTGCCATTAAGCAGATAATCGGACATTTGCTCCGCGATAGCCACAGCTACATTTTCCTGGGCCTCTGCAGTGGAAGCACCAAGATGAGGCGTGCAGATAAAATTATCAAGGGCCAGAAGCGGGCAATTATCGAGATTAGTGGGCTCATCGGCAAACACGTCGAGGGCCGCACCACCAATTTCATCATTCTGCAAGGCGACCAGCAAGGCAGCCTCATCAACAACACCACCACGGGCGCAGTCAATGACCAGGGCCTCTTTTTTCATGGCCTTGAACTGTTCGGTGGAAAGAACATTCTTGGTCTCTTTGGTAAAAGGAACATGAACCGAGACAAAATCAGCCCGCTTACACATCTCGTCAAGGCTCACCAGCTCCACGCCCAGCTTATCAACGAGATCCTTGGGCATGTGCGGATCAAAAGCAATGACTTTCATCTTGAGGCCCTGGGCCCGATCCGCCACGATGGCGCCAATCCGACCGATACCGACGATACCCAAAGTTTTACCGGTTACTTCACGACCAGAGAACTTCTTCTTTTCCCACTTACCGGCCTTCATGGAGGCAGTTGCCTGGGGAATCTTGCGACTTAAGGCCATCATCATGGAAATGGCGTGCTCAGCAGCAGTGGTAGAATTGCCATCGGGTGCATTCATGACAACAATGCCCCTTTTGCTGGCTTCGGGGATATTGACATTATCGAGACCAATACCAGCCCGACCGACGACCTTGAGATTATCGGCGGCCTCAATGATCTCCTCGGTAACCTTGGTGGCGCTGCGAATTACCAGACCGTCATATTGTGAAATAATCTTTTTCAGTTCTTCCGGGGCTAAACCGGTGTTTATGTCAACCTCAATACCAGCTTTTTTAAGAATCTCAGCTCCGATTGGAGCCAGATTATCACTTATAAGGACCTTCATTGTCTCTCCTTGTTAGCTGCCAACCGACGAGGGTCCGGCAATCTTTTTCAAAATAAAGCACGTAATATAAATCGGCAAAATCTTATTTTTGCCCTTTTTGCTACTTAATTAACCAACAAACTTTATCATTAAAAATCGGGAAACAGGAAATATTATGCCAAGCGGGCTGTTTGTCAAGAACTATATATATAACAGGAAAGTGGTTTAATCACGAAAACAGGCCGAAAAATCGGCCGGTTCAGCATTACCCGCTTCATTATTATCGTCTGCCCGCGCCAAATCGACCAGACAAGCCGTTCTTGCCTCTTCATAGCGAATGTCAAAAAAACGACCGGGGAAAGATTCGGACGACAGATAACCGGTCATATTCTCAGAGATCCTCGCCAGCAATTCCCGACAGACCTCTTCCTTAAATTCTGCATCAATAAAATTTCTCTCCTGGACCAGATCCATACTCAGCTCATTACCCATCCGGCGGCGAATCGATGCAAACAGGTCAGGTTCGTCCCCATGGCGACCACCAAAGTGTTGCTCGGTAAGAGTCATAAAAACCGAGCAGATAATCTTAATGTACCAACGATCAGCGGCGATCAATCTTGAGTGGTCGGTAATTTTGATATTGAGAGAGTTAACTAGCTTCTTTTCCAGAATGGGTTCCATGCTATTAATCCTAATATTTTTTATTTTACTTTAAACCGGAACATATAATTCAGGAGACAAAAATAACTGATTTTTCGCCCTTTCGTCTAAATACCAAAATCTTCGAGCCAGCTTGCCTGGTTCCGTTATCCTTATTAAAAAAAGGGGCTACGTCATCGTTATTCGGGTTGGCAGACCCCTTTGGTATTTTTTTGCGCCCCTATCAATACTTGCCCCTGAATGACGAAAGGGTTATATAACATTTTTTCAATTTTGCGTACGACTCAATCGGTAATTTTATAATTGGACGAATTATGAGCATTTCAATAT
>DAOVJK010000220.1 GCA_030673265.1 Pseudomonadota bacterium
AACCTCAAAAAGTGTAAACTACAAAATGAAAGATGCCAAATTATCACTCTGAAAAGCACATCATAAGCGATGCAAGAGATGGATATACAATCGTCATGGAACTTAATGGCAAAATCATAGGTAGAGGAACACTATCGGCCACCAACATCCGACGCGTATTTATAGATCCTGCTTATCAACATAAAGGCTTTGGGAAATTGGTAGGAATAGACCGGAAGAACGAGCTATAAGAAAGAGTATCGGTTTCCTTGACTTGTCAGCATCCCTTGTTTTCAAGCGTTTCTATGTTTCCCCGGGTTATGAGACAGAAAAGCGAGATGATATTCGGGTTAAGAATGGTCAGAAACTAGTCTATTACGCAATGATTAAGAGGCTCAGATGAACACGGAGGCAAGAATGGAACCACGAATTACTCTTATTACTTTGGGGGTAAATGACTTGGATGTAGCTACTGAGTTTTATCGTGATGGGCTCAAACTACCCATGCATGATTTCCCTGGCGACATATCTTTCTTTAAGACCTCAAGTACATGGCTGACTCTGTATCCGAGGGACGCCTTAGCTGAAGATATTGGCATCTCACCGGATGGCAAGGGGTTCTCAGGCTTTACACTTGCCCATAATGTCAAAACACGTGATGAGGTTGACGCTATTTTGGAACAAGCTCAGTCATCTGGTGCAACGATAATCAAGCCGGCCGAAGACAAAGAGTGGGGTGGCTATTCAGGATACTTTTCTGATCCTGATGGTTATTATTGGGAAGTAGCATGGAATCCGCACTTTTGGATAGATTAAGAAGGAAATGGAAATATTGATGATTGGCGATCTAAATTCCTTCCTTGACACGTGTGTCCTTCTGGACCTTGAGATCGGCAAAGACAACCGTCTGTGGCATATCGGCGCTATTCGCAGCAAGGAGATCTTCGAACTAAAGAAAATCAGTGACATCAATAAGGCCCTGGCCGAGCTTGACCGCTTTGTCAACGGGGCTGCATTTATTCTCGGGCACAACATTCTTCATCATGACCTGCCTATCCTCGCCAGCCTCTGTCCCGATCTCCGGCTGTTGCGACTGCCGGTTGTGGATACCCTGTATCTCTCGCCCCTGGCCTTTCCCCAAAATCCGTATCACCGCCTGGTTAAAGACTATAAACTGGTACGGGACAGCATCAACAACCCGGTCGCGGATGCCGGATTGGCTGGAAATATTTTTAAGGACCAATGGGAAAATTTCGCGCTTTTTCAGAAAAAAACACCTGAGATATTACCTTTTTACCGTTTTTGCTTTGAACAGGGCCAGGTGGGCGGGACCGCACAGGACAACGACGGACTATCTTATGTCTTTAGGGCGCTTGGGGCTGATTGTCCCGGACCTGAGGAGGCTGTGGCCATCTGGTTGAAATTAACATATGGATCAGCCTGTGCTACTGCCTTACAGGAAACAGCCTTGAGATACATGGATGATCCGATTATGCGGCCGGCCCTGGCCTATTGTCTGGCCTGGTTAAGGGTGGCTGGAGGAAACTCGGTTTTACCGCCCTGGGTGCGGCATCGCTTTAATGAGATCGTGCCGATTCTAAAAAAACTGCGCGATAAGCCCTGCGGCGATAAAAATTGTTCCTATTGTCGTATTACACACGATCCGGACAGGCAATTACATGACTTCTTCGGTTATCCAGGATTCCTGTCCCTGCCCGACGGCCGGTGCTTACAAAAGGAAATCGTCATCCATTGCATGCAGGACAAACCGCTGCTGGCCATTCTGCCTACCGGCGGCGGCAAATCACTTTGTTACCAATTGCCGGCGCTTAATCGCTATGCCCGCCGAAGCGTGTTGACCATGGTCATCTCGCCCCTGCAAGCACTTATGAAAGACCAGGTGGACAATCTGACCCGCAAGACCGATACCAATGCGGCTGCGGCTGTATACGGCATGCTGACCCCGCCTGAACGAGGAGATGTGCTTGAAAAAGTCCGTCTGGGTAATATCGGCATTCTTTATGTCTCGCCTGAACAGCTCCGCAACCGCTCGCTAAAGGAGGCCATTAAACACCGTGAAATAGGGTGCTGGGTATTTGATGAAGCGCATTGTCTCTCCAAATGGGGCCATGATTTCCGGCCTGATTACCTGTATGCGGCCCGGTTTATCAATACATTCGCTGCCGAACAGAATATGCCCGTGCCCCCGGTCGCTTGTTTTACAGCCACTGCCAATCAGGATGTTATCACAGAAATCATCAACCATTTCAAACAAACATTGGGGCAGGAACTTACGCTGTTTGCCGGTGGAGTGGAACGACATAACCTTCATTTTGAGGTCCATCCCGTCAAGCAAGTGGAAAAATATGAGAGGGTAAATGATCTGCTTCGCGAACGACTTGACTGTCATACTGGTAACGGCAACAGCAATAGCTCCAAAGACTGCGCAATTGTCTATTGCGCTACGCGTAAACAGACAGAAGCATGTGCTGAATATTTACGTCGTCAGGGCTGCCGGGCCGAGGCCTTTCATGCCGGATTGACAGCCCCTCGTAAACGTCAGATCCAGGAGGATTTTACCAGCGGTGTGATCCCGGTAATATGCGCCACTAATGCCTTTGGAATGGGGATTGACAAGGATAATGTCCGACTGATCATTCATGCCCATATCCCCGGCTCTCTGGAAAATTATATCCAGGAAGCCGGCCGTGCCGGCCGTGACGATCATGAGGCCGATTGTGTGCTGTTATATGATGAACACGATATCGAGACTCAGTTTAGGTTCGGCGCCATGTCCGAACTTAGCCGGCGCGACATCGCTCAGATTTTACGCGGACTGCGGCGATCGCGACGAAATCAAGACAACGAGGTAATCATCACTGCCGGCGAATTGCTCCGTGATGAACAGGTTGATACCGAATTTGACAGCGACGATATCCAGGCTGACACCAAGGTAAAAACGGCCATTGCCTGGCTGGAACGCTCCGGGTTCGTGGAGCGCAACTCTAACCGTACCAGGGTCTTTCAGGGCAAACCGGTCTTTCGTTCAATGGACGAGGCCCGCGCCAGGATGGACAAACTCAACCTGCCGCCGGTCCGCCGGCGGCAATGGGAGACTCTGATCGAGGCCTTGATCAACAGTGACCCGGACCAAGGCATGAGCGCCGATGCGCTGGCAGAAATGCCTGGTGTGTGTCAGCCCGTCTCTTCCCAACTGAAATACGGTAAGAATGAGACCGACACCCAGCGCGTGCTTCGTATCCTGCACGACATGGCCGAGACCGGCCTGATCAGAAAAGGCATACTGATGACTGCCTACCTGCGCCCCAAAGGCCGCAACAATGCCCGCCGGGTATTGGAGAGGATCTGCGCAATAGAAAAAGATATGCTCGATTTGATGCAACAAGAGAGTCCGGATGCGGACATGGACGAATGGCAGTATCTCTCCTTGCGTATTCTTAATCAGAGACTCAATAATCTTGGTCACCAGGACTGCAATCCTGCAATCCTGAAAAACCTCATCACCAGTCTTGCCCAGGACGGCAAAGGTTTGGCAGGGTCTCGCGGCAGTGTTGAACTGAGATACAGATCCCAGGATACATATCTGGTTAAACTGCAACGAGATTGGCAATCCCTTATCAAGACAGCGGAACTCAGAAATATGGTCGCTTCTGCCGTGCTTGATGTCCTTTACCAGCAGATCCCCCCTGACCGGCAAGGTACCGGCGAGGTTTTAGTGGATTTTGCCAGTCAAGACCTTGTTAATGCCATAAGTCAACATCTGTTTCTTGCCTCGCAGGTGCGGGACAAGCTGGCTGCTGTTGACCGGGGTCTCATGTTTCTGCATGAACAAAAGGCTATTATTCTTCAGCAGGGACTGGCGGTTTTCCGGCAGGCAATGACCATCCGTATTCTGCCGGAATCCAGGGCCCGCCGGTATACCGTGGGCGACTATAAGCCTTTGGCCTCTCATTACAAGGAACGTATATTCCAGATACATGTAATGAATGAGTATGCCCGTCTGGCCCTTGAAAAAATCTCAAAGGCACTGGCCCTGGTCCTGAGTTACTTCAGTCTTGACCGCCGGGGCTTTATAAAACGTTTTTTCCCTGAACAGAAGGAAATGCTGGATCGGGCCGTCAGCCAGGATCTGTACTTACAAATAGTGGAATCGGTCGACAATCCACTCCAAGAGGCCGTCATCACCTGCCCGCCGGACGACAGCGTCCTTGTTTTGGCCGGTCCGGGTTCGGGAAAGACCTTGGTCGTGGTCCACCGTTGCGCCTTTCTGCTGAAAGTAAAGCGTGTTCCGGCCAGGAATATCCTGATGCTCTGCTTTAACCACAATGCCAAACTGACCTTGCGCAAACGGTTGTGGCAACTGGTAGGACCTGACAGCGGATTTGTCACCATTCTTACGTATCACGGTCTGGCCATGAGGCTGACCGGGGCCTCGTTTGCCGTTCGGGCCGAAGAACAAAGCCGCGATCAGGCCGACAGTCGGTTCCGCTTTGATGACCTTATCCCTGAGGCACTCGCCTTGCTGCACGGGAAAAAAGAGATCCCCGGCCTGGCAGAGGATGAAATCCGGGAACGCCTGCTTGCCGGCTACCAGTACATATTGGTTGACGAATACCAAGATATTGACCAGGATCAGTACGATCTGATTTCAGCCCTGACTGGCGCCACATTGCAGGACAAGGACATCAAGCCGGCCCTTCTGGCGGTTGGTGATGACGATCAGAGCATTTACGGTTTCCGGCGCGCCAGTGTCCGCTTCATCAGGCAGTTTGCCAGAGATTACCAGGCCAAGACCTATCATCTGGTTGAAAATTACCGTTCCACCCGCCATATAATCGACAGCGCCAACTGTCTGATACATCATAATAAGGACCGGATGAAAACCAGATACCCAATCAAGATCAATAAGGTGCGGGAAAATGACCCTGCCGGGGGTTTATGGCACAAACACGATCCTGTAAGCAAAGGCCGTGTGCAGATTATTGAGGTTGAGGATGTTTTCCAGCAGACCGTTGCTGCAGCCGCAGAGATCAGACGTCTAAAGGGTATGAATCCTCAAGCGCAGTGGTCGGATTTTGCCGTGCTGGCAAGAAATGGCATGAAATTCAAGGAACTTTCATCACTCAGGGCCTTGCTTGAATATGATGGAATTCCAGTCAGTTGGGTGCTCGACAGGGACAAGAGCTTCCGACTTCACCGCGTGCGCGAATTTGACTGTTTTTTCCATGCACTCAAGTTGCGGCGCCAGGATCTGATTACAGCAGACCAATTGCTTGAAATGGCCAATGAATTAGTTGCAGATACCACGCCGTGGCAGCAAACCTTGATCAAGCTGCTTGAAACCTGGAAGCAAGAATCAGCAGGACATGAACAGCCGGTTAAAGAGGTCAGGGAATTTCTATTTGAGGCCTTGTCCGAACAACAGCGCGGCCATCGATTTGGTCAGGGAGTATTTTTAAGCACGGTGCATGCCGTCAAAGGCTTGGAGTTTCCTCACGTCTTCATTCTCGACGGCAACTGGTCGAGCAGATCGAACCAGGCTGAGGCTGAGGAGGAGAGACGTCTTTACTACGTGGCCATGACTAGAGCCTGCCACACCCTTGCCCTGTTTTCACGGGCGGACTGTCACAATCCACACCTGGCCGTATTGGAAGGATCTTATTGCATCAAAAGGCCG